>JBKPEX010000140.1:0-2304 GCA_046728625.1 Thermoproteota archaeon | reverse complement strand
ATCTACTACTTCACCCGGATCTGCGGCAATTAATACCATATGTGTGGGTTTTATAATATTAAGCAGACGCTCCGGAATACCTGGATAATATCCTTCATTGGTCTTTATAAAAAGATGAGTATCAATAATCATTATACTGTTGACACTTTTCATCTCTGCTATCTTATTTGCAGCCATCTCCTGCAAACGCCGCTGGTCTATGATGGATAACTTTCGCATTTCATCTCTATTTTTCACTCCTATTTTCTTGGCCTCTTCTAACATTAAAGTTCCAAATACGAGAACAGACGGGTTATATCCATTGTCCTTTAATAACTCTGCTGCTCGAGATATTACAGTAGTTTTTCCCACACCGGATATTCCTACTATAATTAGATGCCTATTACTACTTTCTGCCAAGAAGAGCCGCCAATTTAGGCATATGTACGTCTACTTGTTCCCTGATAAGTAAATTATAATAATTCACCAAAATGTCTACCATTAGAAGAATACCAATTCCCGATCCAAAAACATTTAGCACATCAGATGCTGACGCAAGAAGACCTATTACAATTGCTCCAAGAATTGTGACTGATGGAATATACTTATTAAGTAGTACCTCGACTGAACCTTCGGATCTTCTGAATCCCGGGACCTGTACATCGGCATCTAGTAAGTTCTTGGCTGCAGATTTTGCAGATAGCCCCCCTAATTCAACCCACAATCGTCCAAAAATAGTTACAATGGTAGTAAGGAACACCACGTAAACCACAGCCCTGACAGGATCTTGTGCTGCTGTATCAAGGCTTCTTGGTGAAGTAACGTAGTAGAGTATGCCGCCGGTAGGAGTTTGCGGCCTGCTGGGATCAAACTGTGCCAAATAATTGAATGCAGGATTATCATTCTGTGGATTGTAATTTGCCCATAACATTTGTCCCATAAATACAGCGTTGGCAAGCAATGCAGACGATAAAATTACAGGAATATTAGAAGTATATAGTAGCTTGATTGGATAGACTGCGGTAAACCCTCTATATTTTGTTGATACAATAGGTATATCTATATGTATACCTTGAACATACACTAGTACTAACAGGACAAGTGCTGTAACTATCAACCCAAATATGCTTGGGAGCTGACCGGATCTGAAGAATGCATCTTCTGCATGGCCGTTAATAGCAGAATCTATAATGAAAGGAACTATGCCAACTGGACCGTCTTGGGCAGGTACTGGACTAAAAACGCTCCACAAGATTCCCTGGGCGACTCCAGCCATTATAAAAAGGCTTATACCAGAACCTAGTCCCCATCCTTTTTGAACCATCTCGTCTAACAGCATGACTATGACGCTAGCTCCTACCAATTGACCAATAAGAATTGGTACAAATTCTGGTCTCGCTACTAAATGACCATACACACTTGATCCATAAAGCGATCCTTCTGCTATAATTACAATAATTGTTACAATTTTTGTAGCTGAGGTAAATAATGACCTATCATCCGGATTCTTAAAGTTAAGCTTAATTAGCTCCGAACCTTTCAATAATTGCATAAGTAAGCCAGCGGTAACTATAGGACCGATTCCTAGCTCAAGCAGAGTACCCTGTTGTGCTGCAAATATAACCCGGGCAAAGGCAAGAAAATCAAATTTTGGGTCACTTGTAACACCGTAAAGTGGTATCTGACCCATGATCAAATAAGCAAAAAGAGCTATGCCACTCCAAATGAGCTTCTCTGTGAGTGTAATTTTCTTCTTAGGTTTTTCTACCTGAGGAATGTATCCAGATACTTTTTTTATTGTCTTCCTTAGGATACTATCAGTCTGTGTTGTGCTCATTAACTAAAATTACCTCTCCACCTACAGATTCAATTTTTTCTTTGGCTTTATTTGATATCTTAGATACTCTAATTGCGAAGGCTCCTGTAATCTTGCCTCCACCAAGCAGCTTATTATAACCCAGAGATACGAGATCCAAATTAACTCTACCATCTTTTTCAACTTTTCCGTGTTTGGCAAATACAGAATCCAAGTCTCTAATATTGATCCACCTTTTTACGGTATTGCGATTGAATGAATTGAATGGATCATGTCCAAAATGTTTGGGTTCTTCTATTACTGTCCTAACCCAAAAGTGTTTATGTTTTCCAGCACCGCCTACTCCTCCTCGACTACCAGATTGCCTATGCTGACCGATCTGGCCCCAGCCGCAATACCTAGTACCCCTTTGTCTTCTGCTTTTTCTCAATCTAGTAGCCATTATTATTAATAGATCCTCCTTTTAGTTATATTCGAAATATGTGTTAAATTCATGATACCACCTTAAT
>JBKPEX010000104.1:0-2316 GCA_046728625.1 Thermoproteota archaeon | reverse complement strand
AATAACAGAGGCAAAAGCCTTTACCGAAAGATATGGATATAGAAGCCCAGTTATCAATATATACTATGGGACTAATAACATTCGATTACATATTAACAACGGTAAATCCATAGTCAACGCAACTGAGATAGTGCTTTTTTTAAAATTGAACTCTCATAAACACGCATGGATTAACATTATATTATAGTTACTGTAAAAAGTAAAGGGTATATATTTTACAATGTCAACACTTAGAGTCTACAAGAGAAATCCGACCTTTAGGGATGTATCTGATCTAGTGGAAGAAATTAGCAGATTAGGATTAATTGATGCACTCGAAAAATACCATAATAAACCACTTGAAAAAGAAGTGAGAAGTATAGTAGCAGGCCCTAGTTTCCTACAGTTTTTGAACAAATTATTTCAAGTTCAATTATCAGCCGGAGACATCATACAATTTGAATCCGGAAATGAAAGCAAATACTATATGCTCTCAGCGACCGGAACATGGGATGAGGTTATCAAATTACAATAATAAGCTCGTATATAATCGAAAAAAAGAGATGTGTTTGCGATAGTAAAATACTGCAGAATTGAATTACCGGTGTATATGATCGAAGCCTCCGTACTCAATATCAACAAATCGTTATCGAAATATCCTGCATTGTGGGAAAGCAAAAAATTGATGGCAAAAAAACATACTAAATTATAAACATACTAAATTATAATACAATCTGGAATTCCGGAATGATAATTATGGCACATCCTTTTGCTTTGATTCCTTTTTGCTCATCATGTCGCGGCTAACGAATTCTTTGTCAAGCTCCTCTTGTTTTATTTGCTCCCCACGACGTCCAGGAGTTTTCATTTGCTGCTGGTTTACTTCCATTTTTTCATCGGCCAGCTCGTCAGACCCACGATATTCGTGACCATTCTGCTGTTTTTTCTTTCGAAGCTCCTTAGCATATCTTTCCCTGAAGGATGCTTCTTCTTGTGTATCATCTGACATTGTTAATTTACCTACTTGGTATGCCAAGTCCACAAGTAAATATGTTGCATTAAAATCTTTGTAGCCCTTCGAATATTCAATGGCGGTTTTGTATCTTTATTTTATAACTATAACAAAGAAAAGAACAACAGATAAAATATAGAGTCTACATAATATTATTAGAAAGCTGTGTTTGGCTTCTCTTTTAGGTAAATAACATTGTCCGCAACCATGGATTATTATTTAGTAAGTATCAGAATAGGCTCTAGTCGATCCTAGTGGTTTAGTCGACGACATGCGGAACTCATCTCTTTTATGCCAATATATAATATTCCTATGTCCATTTTCACATTCATATATTCGCTTTACGTTATCATTAGATGTTGGTTTCTCTTTTGGAATATTGTAATAACCGTCAGAAGGGGGAATTAATTCAAAAGTGCTTGGACATCGAGGACTATAACATAAAACTCGTTGTGTCATGCTGATCTTTACTGCTCATACTGAAATAAATGAGTTCAGATGAAGCAATCCATCTATAGAATTAAGAACCGAAATGCAATTAGTTTAGAAACACACTACAAACTAAACTTTTGAAAGATTACAAAACAAACCATTCTGGATATGGAATGTAGAAGCACTTATATATAATATTGAAGGTAAACAAAAATCATTCATGCTTATTGTTGTTTAGTTAATAAGTTTATATTCTCGATAAAATTAGGTTTATATAAGATAATAGAAAAGGGCAGTTCAGTGCTAGTGAAGTTAATCGGTAAAAATCAATAATCTTGTTATAACTCCAAGAATGTGAGGGTAAGAGTCGAATCCCACTCCCCGCGCCAGACTCTAACAAGTTTTCCAAGGCAGATGTATCAATAAATTATTCCAAATTCTAATAAATTCAAACCATTATCTTCTGTTTTTCCTAGATGATCTCATAACCGCCAATGCATTATCTTCTTCTAATCTGCCTTGTCTGGTTGTATCTTTTTCACGAGCTCAATAAATAGTAATTACCGTTTAACATAGGGTTTTGCTGCAAGTAATTACGTAGCAGTAACATAATAGCTATGTTCTGTTGGTTTGTATAACTATTCATGTTACTTTTTCAACTCATATAGTATGTTAATGAGCTACGCATCTTCCATGATTGCTAAAGCCCAAGGATGCTGTGAAAGGTACTCTTTAGACCATTGTAACTCGTCAAGCATTTTCCACGAGATACCCGAATCAATAGAGCAGAATATGCCGCGGTTGTTGGCAGCGTAGAAGGTACCTGCAATCTTTGGATTTGCTGCAAGGACAGAAATAAGCGTTCCAGTTGATTTTGGAACGCCGTTTGATAC
>JBKPEX010000224.1:0-4397 GCA_046728625.1 Thermoproteota archaeon | reverse complement strand
GGAAACTTTACCAAAATAGGCATACTTAAAACAGGATCTCCAATCTTGTAAGAACCGCGCAGACTTGGATTTACAGTTATATTTTTAATTATCTTGTTATCTTTTCCATCTATTACTGAAACTGTGTTAGAGCCTATGTTTGTTACGTATATCTTGTTAGTAAGCGGATTAACTGCTATGCCAACAGGAGTTTTGCCTACAGTTATATTTTTAATTATCTTGTTATCTTTTCCATCTATTACTGAAACTGTGTCAGAAGCATAATTTGTTACGTATACTATATTGGTAAGCGTGTTAACGGCTACGCCTACTGGATTTTCTCCGGCCGTGACATTAGATACTATCTTGTTATCTTTTCCATCTATTACTGAAACTGTGTTAGAGCCTATGTTTGTTACGTATATCTTGTTAGTAAGCGGATTAACTGCTATACTATAGGGTGCCTTGTTTACGGCTATGTTATTGGTTATCTTGTTTGTTATGCCATCTATGACAGATACCGTGCCTGAATCTATGTTTGTTACATATATCCAGTTAGCAGTAGGATTAACTGCTATGCCCACTGGGGAATGTCCTACGGTTACATTGTGTAACTTTGAATTCGTAGAACCGTCTATTATAGAAACCGTGTCAGAACCTCTGTTAGTAACATATACTCTATTTGTAAAGGGATTGGTAGCGACTGCATAGGGAAAATTACCCACAGTTATAGTATCCTCTTTAGTAGCTGTAACTCCATTTATGACAGAAACCGTATTAGAAAATTCATTTGTAACGTAGACCTTCCTTGTGACTGGGTTTAAAGCTACTCCGATAGGATAGCTGTCTACTGTCAGTCCTGGCTGATTTGTGGGATGTGTTTCAAGAATTGGCGATGAGCTATCCATTGCGTTTGCATAATTTATCGTAATTAGTCGTTGTGTCAGGCCATCAGCAAATGTCCACAACTTTGATATCGCTACATAACTAAAAATAAGGTTTGAGTAATACGTAATCAAGTGAAAGCTCTTGAATACAGATTCTCGAAAAAGTTGCCAATATGAAGTGGCAACTGAAATTATTGCTAGTGATGATAGAGCCAATGAAGCTATTAGCAATAATGAAGGTAACCTTGTTCTCAATGTATCTTTGTTTAATACCAACAACAACGCATCTAAACAAAAATATGATCGTTTAAAAAGGGATCGTTATATCGTATTGATTCTTTAGTGCCAAGGATAACAATATGTGTTCGTGTGCAAGGTGTATTTTACAGTAATTAATCTCAGCTAACTTGAATTCTATATGTCAAAAGAGTATAGGCAAAATATAAATTGCCTACTCACTTCAATTCTGGTAGGTAATTTGGCAGTACTGAATAGCATATGGATTGGTTCATTATCAGTAGTATTACTAATCTTAGTCTCAGCAAGCTCGACCAGTTTTAATTCTTTTGCTCATTCTTATAATTTATATACAACAAATTATGCTAATCAGCTGCAGAATATAAACAGCTTATACGATTCTAAAATCAAGTTAGTAGCCGATGACAATAATACCTTTAGTGACTTAAGTAGAAATTTAACTACATCTGATAATAATAATAATAATAATAATAATAATAATAATAATAACAACAACAACAACAACAACAACAACAATCCATAAACTCGTAAGGAATTTTTTAGTTCATATTATCTATAGTCTACACTCGTTATTTTTGCGAAGAGGGTAGCTTTATGTATTGTAGATATTTTAGTTTTTAATTCACGTTATTATCTTATTAACTTCCCTTATTAGGATGCCATTTGATATCGGCTTCTTCAAAAACATGGTTTTTTGTAATTCACAATATTGTTGTTGCTGTTGTTGCTGTTGTTGTTTCTGTCCCGCATTTTTTCCATTTTTCTCTCTAATCTCATGATATTGATATATTTCCTCACCAGTTGCAGCTGCGGCAGCAGCGGTAATAAAGCACACCTTGACAGAGCAATCTATTTTTTTAATTTCCTCATATAATTGAAAGCCGTCCATTTTGGGCATCTTGATATCAAGAATAGCCAAATCATATAATCCAATCTTGAAGCTTGATAATGCGTCGAAAGGGTTATCAAATGGGTAAACCTTGTATCCTTCGTGTACTAAAATTAATTGCAATAACAAAAGAACATCTTGTTCATCGTCTACTAGCAAGATTCTTTTTTCTTCCTTCTTATTCTTTTTCTCTATATTTGTAACTAGCAATATTGTACAATGCTCCTTTCTATTCCGTTAGTGTTTGATAACCTATCTATAGGAACAAAACCAAAAGATCTATTGGTATTATTATCATCACTGGACAGTCTTTAGGTAATCTATGCATTCTCTTAGGTTTAAAACATATTTAATAAAGCTACTTTAACATTGTTAACTACTAAAGAGAGGTTATGCTGCCTAGATCAGAGTGAATTATCTCGGAAAAGCGAGAAAACAACTGTAGAAAGAATATTTAATGAAAGTAATTAGTCTAATTCGGCCCTTACCCTTCTAACTAAATCATCTATCCCAATTGGCTTTTTGATAAAACAGCCGATACTTAGAGTTGGGAATTGTTCCCTTAATGCTTGCAGATTTATTTCTGCAGCAGTAATATAACATACCCTTACATTGACGTCTAACTCTAGTATTTGTCTAGAGAATTCAAAACCATTCATTTTGGGTATATTGACATCAATTAATAACAAATCATAGAAGTTTGGCTTGAACTCTGCTAATGCCAGTATTGTGTCATTATACGTGTCCACTTTGAAATACGTCTTGTTACCGCTTTTCTGATTTTGTGCTTCCAAGGCTTGCTTAAATGTTAGAGTGATATCGCGATTATCATCCACCAACAAAATTCGTTTGGATTGTGATCGTATTTCCTGTTCTAGTTCTTCCTTTTCTTTATTAGGAATAACTGATTGATTTTTCTGCTGCTGCTGCTGCAAAATCAATAGCTCGCTAAGAAGAACTAGATTACGAACATGCTGATTATAATCCTGAGACAGATTGTTGTGATTATTGGTGCTATAATCACCAGACAAATGAAATATTGGTTGTCTAGTAGAAGGAATTATATTACAACTGAGATTAGAAGTCTTTTTAATTGCACCTGTCACGGACAGTTGGTTATGTTAATTGTCCATTATTTAAGTGAAATAGCAAATTATCTAAATATATCTATATCAAACAGAACTCTTTTCACGAATTATTAGACAATTACTTAGATTTTGCTCCTAGTTAGGATTAATTCTTCTGATATGCTCTGTTCTAAGCTATTAATTGTATGTCCTCCTCAGGTTAAGTTGTTATTGTTGTTGTAGTCATGAGTAATCAATTACTTGGCGGCAAGGAATAAGGTGGTAGTATTCAAAGACCAACTTGCCAAAGCAGGAAGTGGCATGACCATAGAGCAGGAGAAGAAAGAGGAGAGGTAAGGATTAACCAGATTAAGGCTTATCTATATTACATCAGTCACTACAGAGTGAGGGCAGATGATGATAAGACTGAGGATAAAACAAGAACTAGCACTAGCCCATTTGCCTCTGATTAAATCATCATCGATAGTAATAGTAAGTGTTAAATTAAATATTCCACTTTGATAACTACCAACATGGATATCAAGGAAATAAGCGATTGGCAAGGTTTAGTAAATAAGCCTCTTTATACTGCAGACGGAAAGCAGGTGGGAATCGTATCGTCAGTCCAGGCCGACAAAATCGTAGTGACTTATGGTCCAATCACTCCAAACAAGTACCTGATACCAAAAACCTCTATAAAAGAATTCAAGGACGGCATAGTATACATAGTTGAGAGACTTGAATTCGTCGAAAAGAACTATCAATTTGAATGATACCGGTAGAACTGTTAAATCGTATATTTGACATCTACAGTTAAGATGGCAGATCGGAGCAAAGACACTGGACTGCAACCTGATAAGACCCAGTCTCTGGCGTCAAACAAATTACTGACAGATTACAACAACTTTCTTAAAGATATGCAAACGAATTTCCCAAAGGTTGACCAGCGACTGCTGATAGATATTTTTTATTTTCAAAATACTTACAAAGACTGGGAGGGCAGCGTCCTGTTAAAGTTGGTTTATCCCAGAGACAAAGTAGACATAAACAGCAAAAAAGAATGGATATATAGCAAATATCAGAGGGTCCCGTCTATCGAGGAAGAAAGGACTCTGAGATTCAAAGCAATACGTATGTTTGCTCAAGAATTGGAACGTCTGTTACTTGAGGATCCTGAAATAGAATACATTACAGGTTCAGCAACCTTGACCCCTTCCGATGCATATTCAGGTTAAAGAATTATTGCATAACAGTTACCCTGAATTAAGAATAAAAATGCCAAGTCAGCCTCTTTAACATTATTGTTTTGGAGCCTTG
>JBKPEX010000239.1:0-5965 GCA_046728625.1 Thermoproteota archaeon | reverse complement strand
GTTGAATCAAGTATCTTCATACTTGTTGTCTTAATGGTATGATCGAGGTAAAAGAAAACAAGACCAAAGGTAGATTATGAAAGAATTTGGTGAGATTGGTTTAATAGACATCTTTTTATTATCTATGGATCATTAAGCAACATTCCTCTATGCAAGTTAAAAAGGCCATGAGTGGTATGCAGCAGAGCACGTACTTTATAATTATGGCATATATTTTTGCATTCATAACTACTGCATTTATTATATGTACTCTAATTTCTCACGCTCAAGCCCAAAATGACACAACTAATAAAAAAACTAACAGCAACAGCACTATTCAAATAGAAACCTATCAAACATACTCTAAACCATTTGGTCTAACATATGGCGAATGGACTGCGAAATGGTGGCAGTGGGCGTATTCTATACCAAAAGATGTTAATCCAGCATATGATGATACCGGTAAGTATTGTTCCAAAGGCCAGAGTGGTCCAGTGTGGTTTCTAACTGGCGCATATAGCCATTCAGTAGATCGTTATTGCACCATACCTGCTGGCAAATCTATTCTCTTTACTATCCTTAACTCTGAATGTTCGTTTGCTGAATTTCCTAAACTCAAAACCCAACAAGATCTTCGTAGATGCAGTAAGGAAATGCAAGATGCAGTAGTACATTTCGAAGCAAGTGTTGATGGTATCAATATTAATGATTTAAGACAGTATCGAGTTCAATCTCCATTGTTTAATTTTACATTACCTAAAAACAATATCTTGGGATTGCCATCCCAAACTACACAGGCCGTAGCTGATGGCGATTGGGTGTTTTTGAAATCACTTCCAGTACGAGAGCACATAATCCACTTTAAAGGCGGCCTGATAAGTATTAATGCCAGTGGTGCTGCAACTGCAAAAACAAATACTAACGTGAGTAATTATAATTTTGCTGGTCCATATGGCTGGGATTATCCTGTGACGTATCATTTGACGATAACAAGAGACAACGATGTCACTGGACCAAAATCATGAGGTAAATCAGGGTAAAAACTATGGAGGTATTTTTTCAATATCTTTGGAGAACATATCAACGCAAAGAAGGAGAATACAATAGGTGGTAGCCTCATAGTGATTCATCATATTCATGCTATTACTGCGATAACATTGCTGCTAAAAAGGTAATCCTTAGAGGCCCAATCCACTATATGAACAACAGTGAAGATAAGATATCTAACGTATTAACATATGATGATTGTTGTGTCAATAAAGGAATGACGACCATATCGACAGTACTTTTACTTTTGATTGGTTTATCATTATCATTATCATTATTATTGTATTGGCTACCTGAGATTGTTTTTGCTAACGCAAATGCACAGATCGCTAGGTTTCTAACATATATTAATTCACAATACCATTTTGAATTACAATACGATTCAAATTGGCAGAAAATAGAATTTAGTCCGGGAATCGAAGATAATGACCGTAATATAGTTATTAACTTTCTATCTCCATCAGAAGGAGGTTTGGATACATTTCGAGAATATCTAATAGTAGAAGTGGGAGATATTCATAGTCAGCAGTCATCAACATATTCATCATTATCTCAATATGTCCTTAATCAAATTAATGATTATAAGAAATCTTTTAGAGGATTCCAGTTAATAGAATCATCAAATAAAACTCGCAGTAGTGTCAGTAATGGGTATTTGTTATCTTCTGATATAGTATACACATATAATGATCCAATAGTTGGAAAAATCAAGGTAATGGAATTTTATTTTATAAATAAAGATAAGATATACTTTCTGTCGTTTAAGTCGGATGCGATGAAATATCAAACCTATTTACCAATAATACAAAAAGTTGTCAGTTCATTTCGTATAACTCAGTAATAGTCAAGAGTGATTTCTTGTTAATTCACTGTCGATAAATGGGACGAGATGCCTTACCACGATTATTAGAGACAGAAGAATTTGCAAGTGATCGGTTATTTCTTTTAACAATATATCAACATACTAGACTACGTATCAGGGGATCATGACTTGTTTAGATAGAAGGAGGATGTAATATGAATTAACGAACATTTTATAATGTATATAAAAGTCAAAGATCTATAATATCTTGAAACAAGATTATTCATTAAAGTATATTCTAAAATATTGATATTGTTTCTATTCAGATACTAGGTATGGAATCTATCAACTTCTAAAAAGGTATTTCTAAACATTTCTGTATTTCCTGTACAATTGTTGACGTTTGTAGAGGTTTGCCACTATCAGGCTTTATGAATCCCGCAGCTGCGTAGCTATGACCACCTCCTCCTCCACCTAGCCTCTTTGCAATCCTGTCACATTGTATATCTGTTCCTGGTTTTCTTCTAATGCTTAGTCTTCCATCCGGAGAATACACAACTGCAATTTTAACTTCTGGTGTTTCTTCAAAAATTTTCTCACTTAATAGGCTCCTAGATAAGGCTCTGTGCGATTCAGTAATGCCTACTACTAAACCATTAATTTCATGTGTTGAAAGGGCACTCATTGCAAATGACATATAGGACTCTTTAAGCGGAAGATAATGTGTTTCATAGTCTTCCTGCAATTCTTCGTCCCAAAATATGCCTTTTGATGCTTTCTTGACAATCAACTGTAGTTTGTTGTAGCTGTCAGGCAGACTACGGTAATATGCAATAAGTTCTGGAAGTGGTGGCAGAGTGTGTACTGCTGGAAGCCTAAAGTCAACAATATGAGCAAACTTCGCCATCCTTCTACATGCGGTCCTATTCAGATCAAAGTATTCAACAATAAGCTCGGATGCGCATTTTGGTTGCTTAAGGTTGTCATCTGATAGCACTAGAGTGGCAAAGGATTCTATCTTTAGTTTCACGTCTTTATCCCAGTTATGATGGTCTAACCATACAAAGTCCCATGCATAGTTCTTTGATAAATAAGCTGCTTCTTCTATAGATCTAATGTCTGAACTGTCATCCACTGCTAAATCACTTATTACCACAGTTCCAGCCCTAGTTGATCTGCCTACGTTAAACTTTATTATGTCAGATACTCTCTTCATGTTTTTATTCCCATAGTTTGTAAGGAACACCAGTGTATCTGGAAACGAGTTCTTCAAAATTGCGCCACAGAATAGACCGTCAACATCCTGTTCATGTGTAATAGATAGTATTCTCTTACCTCTGGCATTTGACATGTTTAAATCGCGATATGTATCATACAATCAATGGAATATAATCGATGAAGATAATGCCCAAAGATTGACATCGAATTAATCAGTCAGCCAGTCAGCCAATTGATATGAAAACCTCTATAGACACTATAAACATTAAGATGGCTGAATAAGTATGGTGAAATTCCTATACTCACATAACACATCAAATTTGAGGGTCTATAGATCATGCGAACGTATATTATATACTCCTACGTTAGGCTGCTGTAAAAAGAAATTTCCCACAATGAAAGGAAATAGCAAAAAAACAAAAAATAGAATCTATCTTCTCTATCTACTTATTTGTACCAGCAGCCCCTTGCTCATATTCGCTACCAGTCTCAGCAGCGCCTGCAGTACCTTTAGCCATACCCTTTTTCCTGGCTATTTCTGCTGCTTCTTCTGAACTTGTTCCAGTCCTCTGTCCTGGTTCCGCAATTCTTTGATCACTTGGATCTCTTCTTACTGCTGTAGGCTCATGTTCTTTAATTTTTGCAGGCGACATTGGTTCCTTTTCATCGTATTCGTTCAGAGGATCCTTTTTTTTATCGGCCTTTGTTCCTGCGGCGCCTTCTTCATATTCTGCGTTATTACTGTTTGTCATGGGATATAAGTAATGACAAACAAAGTATATAGTGATTATTAATTTTATATAATTGGCTTCTGCTTCTCTGCTAAAGATAATATGCTTGGTAATTAAACCTTAAAGGAGGTCAAACCCTAGTGTAGATGATAGAAAAGTCATTGAATGGTAATAATACCACTACAAATAATTCAAATCAAATCGAAACCAAACTGGATGCTCTTGGTCTAAAAATCCCAGAACGACTAAAAGTTCCACCAAATGTTAAAACTCCTTCCACATGGGTACGTGTAAGAGGAGATAAAGCGTATATCTCAGGCCATGGACCACAAAATCCAGACGGCTCTATTGCAGGACCATTTGGAAAGGTAGTGGGAGTGGGACAAGAAGAAGGAGGAGGAGTAGAAGAACAAGTATCTGTAGAGCAAGCATATGAATCTGCAAAATTAGCTGGCTTATCAATACTAGGTAGCCTTAAGAGAGAACTTGGTAGATTAGATAGAGTAACAGCATGGTTACAGGTTAGAGGTATGGTAAACACAGTACAGGGATTTACTCAGACTGCTGATGTAATTAATGGATTTTCTGACCTAATTCTGACATTGTATGGTCCTGAGGTTGGTATACATGCTCGCTCGGCAATAGGAGTACAGGCTTTACCGTTGGGGCTTCCTGTTATAATAGAAGGTTTGATAGAGATAGATATAGATAGCTAAAGAGAAAGAAATACTGATGATAGTATAAAATTAAAATTTTTAAAATTTTCATTCCCATCCAAAAAGTTTCTCAGTATTCATCATGTTGTTATTAGTTATCCAATATAATAGATAATATGAAACATAATACCGGCTCACAAGTTCATTTCATACTTAAACGGAAGAGTAAGGGTAATGTCTGTCCGTCTCTCATCATATATAGATTAACAGTGCCAAACCTATTTTGCATCAGATATACAGTTTTCGTAGGTCTGTCTCTAGATCCTCTTCTACTATTCCAAAATAGTTTAATGCATTTGATAAATCATCCTCTTTGACTGAACCTCTTGGTGCAGATTGTTTCGTTCTGGCAATGGCAAATGTCTCTGAACTTTTAATCAAAATGAGTTTTGCTAAGGAATTCCACAATTCTAACTCATGTTCTCTATTAAAGGGCTTTAGGACCTCTATTAACTTTGCAAAACATGCTATAATACATATTCTATACTTTTGCAATTCTAGTTTTATGGGGTTTTGATCAGGAATAGATGAAACTTCCGAGCAAATAAGATATTGATATTCATCCAAATTCTTAGCAATGCTGGCAGTATCACCTATCTTAGGAGTCTTGATTCTGGTTGATTTCATATTGATTACTAATTCATCGAATATTTTCGGTAATCTGCTGACAATCAGATCAGGTGAATTGATTCCGTCCTTATCCAATAGTCTTCTACAGTGAGAGCCTTGGGCTATATTTTCAAGAATATATTTGTAAACTAGTTTTTCCATTTATGTCGATAAGATTGAAACAATTTAAGTATTAATCTAGCTATTTACAAAGACAATTAAGATGGAGTTATCGGTCATATATCCAAAATGAATATCTATAAGTTTGGATTATAATTGTACTGGCAATAGCAATAAGCTATTTAAAAAGGTGACTAATAAAGACTGCATATTGCGCTTGCACCTATTTTGTTTTGCAGTTTATCACTAGGGTCGAAATATGACCATCTTTTATTCTTTGGACAGCAGCAGTTATCTACGATGGACTACCGAGCAAATTATTATCGCTTTACTAATTATTAGTTCACTAGTGATTGTCTTGAATTAGTTACGCAGATGCTTTCGGCGTCAATATATCATAATGGCTTTTTTTCTCTTTATGCAGTCTTGCTCTTCTCGCAACAATCCTAGAGACTAGTTCGAGTCCACCCAACATAGGCACAAAGCCCAATGCAACCCATCCAACAGATTCAAGTATTTCCATGATATGACATTTGATGTTAAGATAAATTAACTCTGCTTAATTTTCCTTTTTATAATCAAAAGATCTACTAAGTTTTCAGTAAATGTTATGATTTTTCGACTTCACCTGTGTCATCTTTAAGTTGATCTGGGGATCTTATTAGAACATTAGCACGTACTAAAACAGATTTTAGCACTCTGAATTCCTATCTATATAAATACAAATTTGTTCAAATTAACAA
>JBKPEX010000324.1:0-16216 GCA_046728625.1 Thermoproteota archaeon | reverse complement strand
TTATTTTTGTATGACTCAGATCACTAGTATTATAAGAACAACTTCAGCTGTCGCTTCTGCACCAGCGAAGATTATTTTATTTGGAGAACATTTTGTGAATTACGATAATCCATCTATATTAGCAGCCATTAATCATCGTACAAAAGTAACCGTTCAGTTGAATATGACTAGAAGTATAAACATTAAATCAAATATGGGGTTATCTGGATTTTATAGACAACAGAGCCTTGATTTACTTCAAAATACGGCAGGCGAATATATAACTATCGGTGACGACACCATAGAAGAAAACCTAAGAAAAAAAAAATTCTTCGAACCAGTTTATAGGTGTGTAACGCATGTTCTCCAGAATAGGCGACAGCCAAATTTGGGAATAGACATTGATCTAAATTCCCCAATACCAACAGGGATTGGACTAGGATCTTCAGCTTCATGTTGTGTTGCAACACTTGGCGCAGTAAACGCATTATTTAGCAAAGCCAATAGTAAGCAATGGATATATAGAAATGCAAAAGAATGTGAGGGTTTAATACATAAAAATTCGTCAGGCGCAGATTGCTGTGCATCTACTTTTGGAGGCTTGATCTACTACACAAAAAAACAGGGTTTCAAGAAAATAATTCCAAAAAATAATTTTTATTTTATTATCGCAAATACAGGCACAAAACACTCCACAGGAGATATGGTTAGTTCAGTTAAGAAATTTAAGAGGAGTAACGAATCAGAGTTCAAACATACCATTGCATATGCACACGATATTTGTAAAGACGCCTATTTGGCACTGCTCACAGGGAACGAGACCAAGCTTGGCAAATTAATGAATCAAAATCATAGGTTGTTACAACGCATAGGTGTCTCCAATGTACAAATCGACAAACTGGTAGAAATTTGTACAAAACACGGTGCAATAGGGGCAAAGCTTACAGGGGCAGGTGGTGGAGGGTGTATTATCGCGTTATTAACTAACAAACAGGATAAGAATTCAAGAGTGATTTCTAAAATTAAAAGCCATGGTTATGATTTAATTAATGCAGAAATAGATTATGATGGTTTATTAGCAGGTTGAAGAAACTTTAAATCGTCTTTAAATCTTGTACTAGAAGATGCGTGATACTCTAGCTTTAATCAAGTTAGGTGGATCAGTGGTAACATTCAAAGATAAACCTCTTACTGCTAATTTTGAGGCGATTGAGAAAATATCCGGGGCCCTATCTTCGATAAGGGTTCCTATTATAGTCATTCACGGTGGAGGATCATTTGGGCATTATTGGTCCACAGTATATGATATGCATTCTAAGGCAGATGCTTACGATCCTAAGGGTATATCAATTGTACATGAATCAATGGTAGCGTTAAACCAAATCATAATAAATTCCATGATTAAACAGGATATGACTCCTTATTCGATTATGCCGTCTATTCTTACATCTGGCAATAAGCCAGTTGTCAAAAAAATTAAAGAACTTAAGATAATGGCAAAATCTGGAATAATACCCGTTATCTATGGAGACATAGTTCACATAGAGAATGGAAAATATTCAATAGTTTCAGGGGATGTATTGATGACCATTATTTCACGAATACTACATCCCAGTAGAGTTGTTTTCACTCTCAATGCAGATGGATTTTACAAAGATTTAGAGAAGAAAGAAGTTATCAAGGTCATTACAGGACCTATTAGGAATCACAATAAATCGGTCAAATTTTTTAATGTAGATCTAGATGTTACTGGAGGAATGCGAAGGAAAGTTTCAGAAGCATTTAAGATATCAAAATATGGAATAGATGTATTGATGATAAATGGATTGAAGCCAGAACGAATCAGAAATGCATTATCTGGCTCAAGCTTCGAAGGAACGCTCTTCAAAGGGCATCAAGGAAGGAGTAAAAAATAAGGATATGCCTGACCTCCACTCTGATTCGTATAGGGACATTGAAATCATCAAACAGCGTAAGAAAGATGGTCTTGATATACCGCTTAATAAAAATGTCCAGGCAAAGACAACATCAAATTATCTAGAATATGTTAAGTTTATACATAATGCACTGCCTGAAATCAATTTCGAAGACATCGATACTTCAACAACCTTTCTGAATCATAAGTTCCGTGCTCCAATAATTATCGATTCTATGACCGGAGGTACGCCAGAGGCTACAAAAATCAACGGAATGTTGGGAGAGTTAGCCGAAAATTATGGATTCGCTATGGGTCTAGGCAGTCAGAGAGCGGGACTGAAGAGTGAAGAATTAGCTGAAACGTATTCTATAGCAAGGAAAAACGCTCCCAATGCATTTCTTATAGCAAATATTGGAGCAGCGCAACTAACAAAAGATCTTACAATAGAGGACGTAAAAAAAATTATAGAAATGGTCCAAGCTAATGCCCTTGTTATACACCTAAATCCATTACAGGAGCTTATCCAGCCAGAAGGTGAACCGAAATACCAAGGGGTACTAGACAAAATTTCCTACTTAGCTACACGTCTTGATGGTATTCCAATAATAGTGAAGGAAGTCGGATCAGGAATATCTAGAGAGGTAGCAGTCAATTTAGAGATTGCTGGAATTTCTGCAATCAATGTGGCTGGCTCAGGAGGCACTAGCTGGGCTGGAGTCGAGAAATTACGAGCTGAGACAGTGAATGATGAACTTAAAATACACTTGGGTGAATTATTTTGGGATTGGGGAATTCCAACCGCCGCGAGCCTCATTGAGGTAAGAAAAGCAGTGAATATTCCTGTTGTTGCTTCTGGCGGCCTACGTAATGGAATAGAATTTGCAAAATGCATAGCATTAGGTGCTGATATGTGTGCTATGGCATATCCATTTCTTAGGGAGGCAAGTGAGTCTAAAAATAGTCTATTCAGATTCGCTGATGTGATACTAGCGGAACTCAAAAGCACAATGTTTCTAGTGGGTTCACAAAATATCAAAGCACTAAAGAACTCAAGATATATATTAACAGGAGACTTAGCAGACCAGGTCGGCTCTAGATGAATATAGACAGAGGTATTATGGAGGAAATTGATTCTAATGCTTCTACGGTGGATGAATTCATACTCTCGCATCTAGAAGGCGAACCAAAGGAACTCTATCAAGCTTCAACCCATTATATTGTCAGCGGAGGAAAGCGTCTAAGGCCATTTATGGTCATAAAATCGTGCCAGATGTTCGGTGGTAATGCAAAAATGGCTCTGCCACCGGCTGCCGCAGTTGAACTGATTCATAATTTTTCATTAGTCCATGATGATATTATGGATAATGACGAGATGCGTCATAGTGTCCTGACTGTACATAAACAATATGGAATACCTCTAGCGATCTTGGCTGGAGATATATTATTTTCAAAGGCTTTTCAACTATTAGTACTCGATGGGAAGAAGGTTGGGATTTCAGAAAAGGTGATCACTGAAATGGTCGCTAGACTTTCCACTGCGTGTATTCATGTGTGCGAAGGACAGGCAGCCGACGTATATATGGCATCAAAAAGTAACTTCTCCCTGGAATCAGAATATATTGACATGATTAGCAAGAAAACAGCTGCTCTCTTTGAACTCTCATGTACCATAGGTACACTATCAGCCGAGAACTCAACTCTAGATGATCTAGATAACTTGTCATCTTTCGGAAAGAATGTTGGTATTGCATTTCAATTGATTGACGATCTGATAGGAATTCTAGGAGATCCTAAACTTACGGGAAAGGCTGTAGGAAATGATATTAGAGAAGGTAAGAAAACATACCCAATACTACTTGCCATAAAAAACACAAAAAATGAAGAGAAGAATAAGATTCTCAAAGTATTTGGATCAAAGAATAGCTCTGCTGCTGATTTGGAGAAAGCAGTAGAGGCAATATCGGATACTGGTATACAAGAACAAATTAGACAAACAGCAAAAATGCATGTAAATAGAGCAATAAAATCAATACAAAATTACACAGATACTGATGCTAAAAAGGCTCTTGAATGTTCGGCTAATTTTATCATAGATCGGCGGTTATAATTCGATGCCTCTTGATGAATTGAGTATTGCCAAGATTAAAAGTATCGCCTTTAGAAACGCCGTCGAATATGATGGTAAAGCGAACGTAAATGCGGTAATTGCAAAGGTAGCTTCACAAATACCAGAGCTCCGTACAAAATTAAAGGAAATTGTACCTGAAATAACGAAAATAGTACAAGATGTTAACCGGGTATCATTAACTGACCAAGAAAATCTTCTCAAGAGTATTGAATCATCTGAAACAAGCAACGACATCACAATAAAGCATTCTATCTTGCCACCATCTACATTGCCCCATCTTCCTCCGCTTATAAATGCAAAAATGGGAGAGGTAGTCACTAGATTTCCTCCAGAACCAAATGGTTATCCTCATATAGGACATGCCAAGGCTGCTATTATTGATCAAGAATACGCACTTATGTATGAGGGTAAGTTGATTTTACGCTTTGACGATACAAATCCATTAAATGAAAAAATAGAATATTACTCCGCAATTTCCGAAGGTTTAGAGTGGCTTGGAATAAAGCCCAATATCGTAAAAAATACGTCCGACGATCTTACATTACTATATGAATACGGAAAAAGATTGATTCTTCAAAACGACGCCTATGTTTGCACGTGCTCACAGCCAATTATACACGATCTTAGATCTAAGGGTCTTGATTGTGAATGCAGGATGGACTCCAACACTGCTGTAGAACGTTCTAAAAAGATGTTCGATGGTTCATTTGACCAGCAAGATGCTATTATTAGATTCAAAGGAGATATGGGCAGTAATAATACAGCAATGAGAGACCCTACTCTTTTCAGAATAATTGATGCTTATCATCCAAGGTTAGGCAATAAATATCGTGTATGGCCAACGTATGACTTTGCAACTCCTATTGAAGATAGTATTGACGGAGTGACGCATGCCATGAGAACGAAAGAATATGAATTGAGAAATCCATTGTACTTTTCAATACTCGATAAGCTAAATCTACGAAAACCTATTGTGCTTGAGTTCTCAAGGTTAGAATTTAATAATATGCCTATCTCTAAAAGGAAAATAAAAGCCTTAATAGAGGAAAAGATTATACAATGTTGGGACGACCCGAGACTTCCTACATTGATGGGCATCAGAAGAAGAGGTTTTTCTCCAGAAGCTATAAGAAAATTTGTTCTTTCTTTGGGTCTGACCCTTGCCGAAACGAAACCACCTTTTGAAACTCTTGAAGCATTTAATAGGAAAATTATAGACAAAAATTGCATAAGGCTGTTTTTCGTTAACAGCCCAGTGAAAATACATGTCACAGGAATTTTACCATCAGAAGTGGTATTAAAGAATCACCCAAATATAGATCTCGGGTGCAGAAAAATACATGTTGCAGATACCTTTTTTATTGCTAGAGATGATGCAGTCAAACTTAATATCGGAGATAAAATTAGACTCATCGAGCTATATAATATAAAAATCACGGAGATTAAGTATGAAAATAATGACCTGACGTTATTAATCGGTGTGGTAGCAGGAGATGAAATTAAAAAAGATATACCAAAGGTACAATGGGTCGCAAAGGATGATGCAATTCCCTATAAGATTATGATACCGCGAGATCTGTACGTAGACGATAAATATAATAGAAATAGCCTTCAAATTGCTGTAGGATTTGCTGAGTCGTTTGTATCCACTATAATGGCAGATAACAGAATTCAATTCGTAAGATTCGGGTTCTGTAGAGTAGATAGCGATAACACTGCCATATTCACTCATAGATAGGTAGAAATAAGATTGAAAATAGCAAGAGTAAGAGACAAAAAAATAGGCACTACATATGCCATCATTTCGCGCAATGAAAACAAGCTGATCAGTAAATCGGAGATTCAAGAACAAACAGGTATTCCTCTTCCCCAAAGTGTCAAGGAATTTATGTTCAACGGATGGTTAGAAGAAGTGAAGCATTATGATAATGAACTAAAGTACGAGCTCAAACTGGAAGATGTTGACCTTTTGACTCCTCTACCAAATCCATCAAAGATAATTTGTTTGGCCTTTAACTACTATGATCATGCGAAGGATGCTGGCCTAACGCCATCTGATGAACCTGTAATATTTATGAAACCCAGGACAGCGTTGAATTCTCCATTCAGTGATGTTGTCTGTCCATCATTCGTAAAACGTTTAGATTATGAAGCAGAAATAGCCGCAATTATAGGAAAAAATATAAAAAAAGTAGAAGAGGAGGAGGCTCTAGAATCGATTTTTGGATACATGGTGCTCCATGACGTTTCTGCAAGGGATATCCAGTTCAAAGATAAACAATTTACTAGAGGAAAAAGTTTCGATACATTTGCTCCTTGTGGCCCTTGGATTACAACAAAAGACGAAATATCTGATCCTCAAAACTTGACAATTATTACCAAAGTAAATGGTGAGACACGACAGAATTCATCGAGCCTTAAAATGGTTCTTCCAATAAAGAGGATCGTCTCGAGTCTGAGCAAGATAATGACTATCGAAGCAGGAGATATCATTTCTACAGGTACGCCTGCTGGTGTAGCGATGTCTATGAAAGAACCAAGATATCTTAAGGATGGAGATATTGTAGAAATTTGCATTGAGAATCTTGGGGTGATACGGAATCGTATAGTGTTCAGGTAGAATAATATAAACAGTCTAACGGAAATGAGCTTCTAATAGTTAAAGCATTAAATGATATTGTTAGCTGACTCTTATCGCAAAATATCTTTCTTTATCCTATTGTCTGGATAGTCTCGTAATCTCCCTTTCTAATAATCTCGCATAAAATTCGTAAGATTCCACTAACTTTGCTCTAACACTTGCAATTTGCATAGCTGCGTTGAGGGCTTCAAGACATGTTTCAAGAGATCGCTCTGTTGCAAACTCATTCATTGTCTTATTGAAAGTATCTATCAGCTTTTTCTGTTCAGAGTTCTGTTCCATTATTACTTGTAGTAGTTGATCAACTTCATCAGATCTTATTAATGATTCCCCCTTGTTATTCTTGAACCACTCTGACATATTGTTATATATATAGATTCATACCTAAATAAAATTGTGCCCTTCTACAATTGCTGGCATGAGCCTGGTGCCATGGATAATTCAGAGAATTTTCGATCTCAGTTGTGTCTAGATGGTGCTTTACTAATGCCCAGCATCTGTATGTGCAGCAAACTATGTTTAAAGAACACCCATTGTTAACAATATATTTATTTAGCATATTCAAACTGACAGATATAATGGTAGTTGATAATAAAGGAATAATCACGTATATCAGGGTACTTAAGGAAGACTTGGTTATTTTTAGGATAACCCCCACAGATGGCCAAGTCCCTGAGTTCAAAGCCGGGCAATTCGTGACTATTGGTCTCAATAATCCAAATGAAGGTAAAATAGTACGGAGAGCGTATTCAATTGCATCTCCACCAGAACAAAAGAAGTATTTCGAGTTACTTATAAGATGGGTAAGGAAGCCTGTTCCTGGACGTTTGACCACAGAATTATTTAACAGAAGAGAAGGTGATGAAATTGCATGGGTAAAGCCAACTGGGATCTTTACAATTAATGAAAAGATGCACAATGACTCGTATGATAACAGAAGAATGGTTCTGATAGGAGGTGGAACTGGCCTCGCACCTTTTATATCTTATTCGTTACATTTGAAGTATACTGGTAGTAAACGGGAGATAGTAGTTCTCCACGGAGCTAGTTATGTGGATGAATTGAGCTATAGAGAGCTACTTGCTCAATTAGAGGAAGAAAGCATAGACAAGGGACGAGATAAATGGAATTTTCGCTATAGAGCAAGCATCAGTAGACCTCAAGAATGGTTTAATAGATCATGGAATGGGCAGAAGGGAAGAGTCGAATCGTTTTTACGGCCAAAAGCAGGAATCGAGAGATCGCCTCTTGAGGAATTAGTGGGAGAAAAAATAACTCCAGAAAATACGTCATTTTATGTCTGTGGATGGCAAGGGACAGTTGACGGAGCTCTAGACTATTTAGTTCCTAAAGGTTTCGTTACCGAGCGAAACAAGAGAAAAGATGGCAGCTACGAGGTAAAATTCGAGTCATATGGATGAGCGCTTTTTATGTGCTTGTTTAAAGCCTTATATCACTGGTTTATAGAATTAGATAAATATGAAGTTTGAATTTGAGGAATTCTCGTCTATAGAGGATGTTTTCCTTTACTTAGTATCAGTTGCACCCTATATGAAACAAGTTTTACCTGTCAGTTCATACAAAGGCTATATTTTTTCGTTAGTGCCTCTAACTCCGTTATCTGGAGATATATTGATGATGGTATATACAAAGGGTAATATCGAACCAGGTATGTTTGAATTTGATATTTCAACAAAGAAATACCGAACAGTTAACTCTGTAGAGCGTGCTGATAAGAATTATTTTATTGTGTTGACACCTAAAAACGCAACAATAGCTAATAGTGCTATTACAGCATTGGAAAAATCATAGCTTTTGGGGCATGGATGTAGTTACTGATCTCTTTTTTGCATATCTTTCTACAATCTCTTCGGGGACTTGCCCTTTGAATAATTCTTTTGATAATCCTCGAAGATATCTCATTATCGCCCACGTTCCAGCTTTTATTAGTCCTGCCATGAAAAGTTTCATTGCTGGACCGTATGTCTTATTTCTGATGATAATTGGGATAATATCATTTATTACCCACAGATTGTGTTGCCAACATTTCCAAAATAAGGTAAATTGAGCTTCATTTAAGTTGGCAAAATGCATTGAATTCTTTTCTGAAAAGTCTTGATAAAGGAGAGGGGCTACCAGTCCTCTCATATTCATCTGTTTGAAGTCCTCGATTAAATCAATTGTATACTGTGTTTCATCGGGGGTCTCATCAGGCCAACCAATGATGAGAGTCAAAGCGGGAAACCAGTGATTCTCATTCAAAATCCTTGCTCCCTCTCTCACTACTGCACCCCATTCCTCGGGTTGATAAGGCTTAGTCTTTATTCCTAGATGCTTTCGAACCATTCTTGGTGCTACTGTCTCGACTCCTAGGTTTGTTGCAAGCCATCTACCATTACTATCCATATTATTGACTTTGGATAAACTTTTGATAAGATCTGGCGAGGATGCTACCGCAGATAAAGTCATATGAGTAGTACCAATAAAATTTGCACCTACTGCTTTCAATCCTTTCCAGAGATCTATGATCGCATCAGAATTTGGAACAAAATCTTTACTGTCACATCCATACAAGAGCATCTCGTCTGATTGAAGCCAGATCGAATCAAAACCATAATTCAAATTAATTTTGGCCTCTATCTGTAATCTTTCCAGCGGGATATCTTTTTTAGAACGCTTGTTAACATCACAAAAATCACAACCTCTTCCACATCCACGCATTGCTTCGATCAATGAATTTATGGTTGGTCCACGTATAACTGGTATATTTTCAATATTTCTGACGAATGTGTGGAGTAGCTCTGGCGCGTCTCCTGCCTCAAGATCATGAAATAAGTCAAGAGCAAGCTCATCAGCTTCCCCAATGACAACTGTGTCAATCCCATGGATTTTCATTCTGTCAGGCTTTGCTAGCTCCCAAGCCCCATTTCCACCTACGACAACTTTAAAATTATATTTCTTTTTTAACTGAATGATTGAAGCACACATCTTCTTAAATTTCATGGCCACATATGATAACTTTTCAGGAGACATAGTAGTAGTTACAGGAGCCATACCTAACGGATCCATAACATTAACTCCTACAACTTTTGTCTGTGGTCCAATACACTTATCAAGTAACTCCGGATGTGCAATAAAAATGTCCTCTTGGTTATATTCCTTTAGCAAAGAGCCCTCAATTCGTCTTAGGCCACACTGCGCTACCTTCACCTCACCAGTTGATTTGTCAGTCTCCACACTCGGGCAAAATAGTTTGTCGAAAATAATCTCTGGTACAAGTTCATAGGGTCCGCAGGCGATGAAGCCATAAAGAAAATTTCCCCTGTAGTTTGTCATGAGACTCCGGTCAGCTGTTAAAACTATACGTTTACCCGCAACCATGTTCTTAATTATGTCCTCTCCTTAATTCGTCTATAGGTTGATATAAAACTATTACTATATTGTTTGCGAGTATAGGATGTAGAAACTCCCTGCATATCTGCATATCCATACCTAACATTTTAGCAGCCTTTAGTACAAACCTCTTCTGTGACCTTTGATAAGTATGGATTTTAGTTGTCTATGGTCAATCATAAACAAGGCATCGGAGAATGTAACCCATTTGTAGCCATCATGTTCATAAGAGATCTGAACTCTTCTAATCGGCGAAGTGGCATAGTAGAATCTGACCTCTTTATCCGATTTCATTCCATCTGTCTTAAAATAAGAATAACGGATCATTCCAATAAAGGATTGGATATCTAGATAATTAATTCCGGTCTCTTCTGAGACTTCCCTTACTAATGTTTGAATCTCTGTTTCTCCTTTTTCTTTATGTCCTTGAGGAAAACCCCAAAAACCTCTTCTATTCCTTAACAGAAGGAATTCGGCGGATTCGGTATTCTCCACCCCTGGTTGATATTTTATTACTGCTCCCACGGAATGTTCCAGAGTCAATGTGCGTGTTGGTATTCTAAAGTTCAAGGATAATTATAATATTATTGTAAAGACATTTTCACTATGTTAAACCTATTAATAACCAAAAAAAATGGTGATAATGTATATATTCTCAGGGGGCCGGTCGTCTAGCCCGGTAGGATACGGCATTGGCATTGCTGAGGTCGTGGGTTCGAATCCCACCCGGTCCACTAATAATTGTCTAATGAGTCCATAAAGGAGAACACCTCTAGTATCATATTCAGTATTTGGGCAGCCAGTGCAAATACAATTTTGAGGCTTCATAGAACCCATACAAGCTCGAGATTTTGGATATCAGAACAATGGAAAGCAGCGACCTATTTAATATTGCACAAGAAGCCTCATTGTTAACGTCCAATGAATAAATGAAAAATTATGACAACGAAAGGCTCACCAAATGCTTTTTATAATTTATTGGGAAAAACCTCTTTAATTTTGAAGGCAATATGTTTGTTATATATAATATGGTATATCCGAAAAATGGATCCAGTCCTAGAGTTACATCCTATTTTAACAATTTTTCTAAATGTTTCCAATTGAAAAGTAGTTATAATATTTCCTATCCCTTCATTCTTTCGTTCAATACTTTTTATTATCATTCTAGGTAAGCAATCAACAAAGATGGTCGAAGAGGCCTCTAGGAGTTTTGTCCCTGTTTGTCTATTGAGAATATAAATATCTCTTTTTATTGTTTTGCACGTTTTAATTTGCCTTATGACGTGAATGCTTATCTGCGAATTTGTTAATATACCTAAACTCTGTTCTACCGTTCCTGTTTCAGCTAATAAGAGTTTTTGATGTAAAGACATCTCCATATGCGTTTTAATCTCTAACTCACGAATTTTCCGGAGGATGTATTTGTAGCTTAAGTCCTTTAACAACACAGAAGCAGTTACCATTTTACAAGCATTAAAGTTAAAATCATCAAGATATTAAGGCGCTTCTATAAACACATATTGCAACAACGAAAACTATTGTTCCTAGGCTGATAATTTTTAAATACCTCTCTAATCTTTTTGCTTCAATTTGTTTCGATAAATTATCATTCTGACCACTGCGTTTCAATTCTTTATATGATCGTGATATTTTAATCTCGCTATAACTCAGAGTTCCAGTAATTGCGGCAGCCACTAATGGAATTAATCCAATTGAATTTGTCTGCATTATATATCCTGACAATACAGGAAGGACTCCCCAAGATATAGAAAACCAAAAGTCATTATGAAAATATCCTTTGAAAAGCTCAAAGTTGTACGCAAAAATAAAGAACCCTTCCAAAATGGATATGAGCCACAATAGTGGTACATAGAGTATCATATAGTAAATACCAATTGAATACGCAACAAGAAGACTTGATATTGCTAAAAGCCATAAAAATTGTTTGCTATAATAATAACCCCATGGTTTGATCTGCTTTGATCCTATGCTGTCTAATGCATGCGCAGATATCCCTAGGGCCAAACCGTATATTAGAGCAATGGCTCCAACTCTTTCCCACAAAACTCGAGTTGCTATGAGTGAACCAAATACTGTAAAAGACACACACATTCCAGTGTAAGGAAGAAATAGCAAACCTATAAAAATACGAAACTTTAAGGGACCAAATTTTGGTACAAACCATTCCTTTAATCGTGTATCTTCATTCATGGTTTTCGTGCAGAAATGATTGCCGCCGTGCCTAGAGTGTAGTGTTTATACGATATGTCCATAAAGCCCTTCTTTTCAAGCGACTGCAAGATATCTTCAAGCCAATTATTTGCTATTATAATCTTATCTAATTGGAAAAATACAATGTTCCATGATTTAACAAATTTAGCCATGAATCTAAGAATGACAAAGTATGCCTTCCACAGGTTTTGCACCATTAAGTTCCGGGGGTATGTGAAATCATGAAAAATCACACTGCCTCCATGCTTCAGAACCCTACAACATTCCTCTATCAATATATCGATATTCACGTATTTCGGAAGGTAAGATGAGATCACACAGTCAAAGGATTCATCTATAAAGGGTAATATTTCAGCAGTACCGTTCACTAGTAGGGAGTCACTTTTTTTAGATCTCGCAACTTGTAAATATTCGCAAATTAAATCCAAACCGATGACTCTTATTGAAGGCCTTTTGTCAATTAGCATAAAAGATAGAATACCCGTTCCGCACGCAAGGTCTAATACAGACATTTGTTGTTCGCTGAGAATTCTTATTATCTGAGTTTTCCAATGATAATCTTGACCAAATGTAGTAAATCTTACAATTTGGTCATAGGTTGATGCATTTTTAAATGTAAAAAATGTTCTAGCAGTCCTAAGTCCGTCATATGTCAATTCCAATACCGTATTTTACAACACTTGTCTAATATTATTTTCTTTTAATAATGTTTTGCTCTGTGATTAGTAACAAGTTTCTTAAATCATCTCAGGATCAAGTCTTTGATCATGTAAGATAATAGAGCAGGAGTAAAGTTCCATGTCAATAGCATCACATGAAATAACGTGTAATACATGAATTAAATATAGATAAGATTAGCTAAAGATAGCAAATTCATATATCACCCACACTTCTTATTTTGAGATAAAGTATTATGCCAAATTACAAAAGTAAAGATAACAATGACAACCGTAACCAAGGAATTCAAATAAGGCCATCCGATCTTAAGGAAAAGATGGATAAAGCCGAAGACCTTTTTATTTTAGATGTAAGGACACCTCAAGAACATGAATCTTTGAAGTTGTCTTACAATAGATATGAGGATTCCTTATTAGTTCCAATAGATGCATTAGCTTCTTTCCCAGATATTTTAGAAAAAGAACATCAAATACCAAAAGACAAACAAATCATTACGTTATGTAGTCATGGAATAAGATCTATGATGGCGGCAAAATACTTAACCCAATTAGGATATAATGCACGGAGCATAGAAGGAGGATTAAGCGCTTGGAATAATGTATATGATGTCGCATCTATTCCCCTGGGCGATGCTAATCTTTCTTCTAAAATAAAAATATGGCAGCTAAGACGAGTATCTAAAGGGTGTATTGGTTATTTAGTTGCATCCGAAGTTGACAAAATTGCAATAGCAATAGATGCGTCTTGTGACATAAACGACGTTGTTGCACAAATAGCTGATGCTAATAATCTGCATATAACGAAGATAATTGACACACATTTGCATGCCGACCATATTTCAGGAGCATCACTATTGGCTAAAATCTATGGTGCTGAAGTTTATCTGAGTTCTTTTGAAGGCTATGAAATAGATGAAAATGATAATGATGATAATGGTGGTAATGCTGGAATCATTTTCAAGCAACTTAGAGATAATGAGAGAATAAATATTAGTAAGGGGATTTCCCTAGTGTCTCTTTATACTCCAGGACATACTACTGGTAGTATGTGCCTAAAGTTAGACATCGACTATGAAGATAACTATAGCATTAATTATGGTCTAAAAAACCATAACAATAGTGACTACAATAAAACTGATGATAATGCAATTTACAGCAGGAATAGCGACAATAACAACAATATCGCTACTACTAGTTCTACAATTAGGGCGAAATCGTCTATACTTTTCGCAGGAGATACGCTATTTGTTAATGGAATAGGTAGACCTGATCTTCAAAATAAGGCTCATGAATCTACGTACAATCTTTATAACACATACCAACAAAAGATCTTGAATCTTCCAAAAGAGACATTAGTGCTTCCTGGTCATTTTAATGATAGCTTCGAACACCAAAAACCAATTTTTGATACACTTGGATCAATAAGAAACAAGGTTAAAGTTCTCTCACTAAGCAAAGATGAGTTTTTTATGTTTGTGCAGAAATCTCTTGATAATTTGCAACAGCCTTTGAATTACAAAAAAATTATTGACATAAATAAAAAAATGCTTTCATGCGATAAGGTCAAAATACCAGATCTTGAATACGGGCCTAATTCATGTGGAATTCAAAGCTAAATTTCTAGACTACTATATAAAATGAATTGGTAAATGCTAAAACTGACTCTGTAATAGACTATACAAGGCATCAAAAAAGGTGTTGTTAACTAACCAAAAACCTTTTCCACCTTTCATAAACTTTAAGAAGGAAAAAGCTGCCAAAATAGAAAAACTATTCGTAATTCCATCCTAGATCTTCATTAATCTTCCAAAGAACGGCTAATGGCATTAAGTTACGTTTAGACCGAAATAATTGGGGTGCGATCCTTATACCAGTATCAGTCTAGGTTATCACAGAAACATGTACTGTGGAGATTTTACTTGATGTACTACATCATTGTACAGTAATAAATGGTACGATTACATATACTGTCTCTGATCCGTAGAATCTAATATTTGCAACGCGGCTAACCTCTGTTATAACATAGTAAAGATAGCCAAGGTAGTTTATCGTAATCAAATTGGATTTGTGTATAGCAGAAAGATCTATATGATACAAGTTCTGTTATATCATCAGTTTCTATACGAGATACCATGAGTAAAATGACAAATAATATTAACGCTGATAACAAGAAACACAACCGCGGCCGGCGCCTTTATTCCTGCAAACATTGCGGAGCAGAATTTAAGGCGGACCCTCCCGATACTTATCACACTACTGCACGAACATTCAAAGTTGATAGAAACGAAGTTATCCATGTCAATTATGAATGCAAGGAATGTAAAAAGCAAAACGGGCTATTCTGGTCTACCCCTGAATAATACGGTATTTTTAAAGAAAGGCTGAAAAGGATAATCAATATAATGATAATGCACAATGTCAGGAATCGACAAAGTTTTCACGGATTCTGCTGATGGAATTAATATCATAAACCAGATTAATACTCAAGGCCTTCGTTATTCTTTGGGAATAAGAAAAAATCCTACAAGAGATGACCTTCTTCAGATAGACGGAAGACGTGATAAAGATCCTGTATGTATAACTGAAGAAAAAAATATAGTGTATTGGAGGATATTTTCAAGGAGAGGGAAATTTGCAAGCACCGGCAAGGATAACTATACTGCTAGGCTGCATATAATACCAAAAGAATCTAACGGTGAGCCAATTACAGGTATCTCAAGAGCTCGGAGTCAGGGCTATCTAGTAAGCCCAAGAGACTTCAAAAATATAGAATTTACGGTTATTGCAAAAGTTAATGACATTAAAGATGACAGTAAAGCCTATTCAATGAAAATACGCGGTGGGCCGCATGATGGAAGGAAAGAATCGACTTTGTGCTGCGAAGGAATATATCCTTATAAGAACATGAAACAAAACCTAAAACTTTACAGTGTGGAAGCAACACACCCACATTATCGTTTTGAATCCGTTAATATAGTACCAGCATCTAAAAGTAATTTAAAATTTCCAGGTAATAACTGGATTGGATTAAAACAAATCTGCTATAATTTGTCAGACTGTAAACTTCGGATGGAGATGTGGATAGATTATAATCCTATTGATGTTGTTACAGGAAAGCCAAAAAATAATTGGTTTAAAGTATGGGATATTGAAGATTGTAATATCGATACACCTGTTTGGGGGGGAAAATATACTACTCTGAGAGTAGACCAGTGTGATTCAGTAGACATATATGCAATGAACTGTTA
>JBKPEX010000006.1:0-1584 GCA_046728625.1 Thermoproteota archaeon | reverse complement strand
TCGGAATTATGATAATTATAGTAGATATATGACAATATGACAGTAAGTAAACTACTTTTCAGCGCTTAGTGATCTATTGTAATGATGCCTTTGCCTTTAAAACAAGATATTACATATCATGATAAGGATGTTATGGTTTGCTCATAACTATGCGTATAAATTTCAATAACGTTGCCAAATGGATCTTCACAAAAGACTAATCTGTAGCCTTTATTTGGAACAACATCCCAGATCTTACTGCGCTGCTTTCCTCCGCTTTTAGATATTTTTTTGCATAACTGCTCAATATTAGGGTCGGTAATGGAAATATGGAAAAAACCTGTTTTCCAATACTCAAAATTATTGTCGCGTCTTTCTGATTTGGGGTTTATATATTCAAAAATTTCAAAGCCTACCTGATTACCTGAGCTTAGCCAAACAATTCGCAATTTCTCAAGCTTCGCGCCATGAACATCCTTGAGTAGTCTTCCTATTGGAGACTCGTCAGCCGCTATTTCCATCGGTCCCTTTATTATGTTAAATCCAAACACTTCTTTGTACCATTGTATAGCTACATCAAGATTAGGTACACTTACTGCAATATGGTTTATTGTCTTGGGATAAACAACAGATGATGATGATGATACTTTTTCCTTCTCCGTCTCCTCCTCACCCATCTCGCCTTCTTTCTTATTCGTAAATATTTAAGAATTGTTATAATTAACTTGAGTATGATATTGATATCCTCGTCAGAACTGTAAAAATATCTCTCCCTGTTTAGAGTTGTAATAGATATCAAGATTACCCTAGAAAGTAATAGCTTTACTTAATAGTACAACAACTAATTATCCATAACATAGAGTATTTGTAATCGTATGAATTTGATGTTTAAGCAATTTTATAATTGGGGGATAATGATTGACTAATTAAAGACTATATGGTTCACTCTCTTCGATTGTCTAGTGTTGATAAAATCTCAGATGCTGACATAGTAATAATTGGTGTACCAGATGAATCGAAATCTCATGCTAAAAGAAAAGGAACTAGTACCGGACCTGACGTTCTTCGTATGGCATCCAATGAATCAGAATTTTTTGAAAGAGATGGTAAAATCATTCCTATCTGTCCATTGCGTGGTACCACTGATAATAAACACATATTAGATTATGGAAACACTAACAAAGAAGATCTGCATCAGTTAGTCTTTGATTTAGTTTCAGCTAAAAAAATACCCATTGTGGTGGGTGGTGATCATTCTCTTACTACTGTAGTTTTACAAGCAATAGGAGAGGTATATGGTAAAATTGGAATGCTTTATTTTGATGCTCATCCAGACTTTGTTTCTTCTACCACAAACTATTATGGATCTGTGTTGACTGATTCTTACAAATGGATAGACTTTACAAGGAGCTTACTGATTGGGACAAGGGCTGCTGAGCCTGAAGAGTTGAAAAACGCAGAGAATGTTGGATTAGAAGTCATTACCCCATTGGATATAACAGAGTGGGGAATTATGAAAACTGCCGATAAGATTAGATCTAAAAATATCCAAGGTAAAAAATATGTCTCAATTGATCTTGATTGTCTGGATCCTGCATTTGCTCC
>JBKPEX010000066.1:0-2071 GCA_046728625.1 Thermoproteota archaeon | reverse complement strand
CAAAACTGAAAAAACATCTAGAATAATTTGTTAAAAGTATTAAATTTACTTTAGTATCATTTTAGTTATGATAGATTCTATAGTTCGATTTCTAGAGAATAAGAATCAGCAATCTATCAACGAAAGATTACGGACTTTTTTAGTTATTGGATTAATATTGTTAGTAGCCGGCTCTGCAGTATTATTGTCTCCTGAGGCAAAAGCAAAGTCAGGTGGGCTAAAAGTATTTGTCCATATAAGTGGCGGTGGAGGAAATGTATGTGTTCGTACTGCATCTGAAGACGCCGGATGTAAATCTCTGGGCGGCCCAGGTACGGCCGAATTTGAATTTAGTCCTGGTGCAGTGGCTGTAGGTCAAAAATTTACAGCATGTGTTGATCAGACATGTGCTACTGGCACCAATAGTGCAGCCAAAAAGCCTGAAAATGTCTACCTCTCATCTTCTGTAGCTAGTAGTAATATAGTTACACCAAAACCGCAACTTCAACAACAACAACCACAGACTACAGTTAGAGTAAATTGGAAGGGAATGTGTTCTGCAGTTCAATCAGCACTTTATTCATCATGCAACACACTTGTAAATTCTGACGGGACTTTAAGTCCTGAAGGACAAAGTGCATGGATTTGTATAAGAAATGGTGGAGCACTGGCACTTGCTGCTAGGGCATTAGGGGTATCACCAACTGCAACAATTTCTGGTCTAACTTCACTTTCTAACCCTACCTCGTGTGGTAATATTGTTAATTTCAAAGTATTACCTAGTATTCCGAATTTAAAGACAATAATAAATCTTATACCTGACACAATTGGAAGAAATTTAGTATCTAGGTAATCTTACAGTCAGACAGTACGGACATTCTTTCTTAATTAAGCTATATCGAATTTTCTAAATTGTTAAAAGATTCATAAGTGCGTGATTTATTAATCGCTATTTACTTTTCATCCACCAATTTGAAACCTTTAGTTTAGCCCATTCTAAGTTGTAACCTGTAGAATATCCAACACAGTAGGTAGTTGAATTTGCGTGTGGTACGCAGGTGCCATTATAGTTACCTCCAGAATTAAACGTGTTTAGTGCGTTTAGCTTTCCCTTCTCATAACCTTGTGCATATGTGCCAATTGTTGAATTTTGATTCTCCTGTTGTTGCTGTTGTGCAGAGGCCTTACCTGGAGTTAGAACAACTATTGTTCCAAGAGCCATTACGATTGACAGGAGCATAACTGCTAGTCCCAAGTGCTTCAAGCCAAGCAATTTCAATGTGGTATGATAGCCATGATGGCAATATAGGAATTACTCATCTAGACATAAGACTTCATGTTTGTCCAGTTATTGTAGCGTAAGCAGTGAAGGTAGTGAAGGCTCTGGAAGGCATGACGATTGTAAAATCATTTTAAAATACTATTGAGATCGGCGTATTAAAACTAATAGTAAGATCTCGAGCCGCAGCAAATCTTTATATAAAAAATCGCCAATATATTTACAAATAAAATGTGTGGCGGAATCTCACTACTGAGCTTATTTGCAATGACATTGGCCGTAGGAGGAGTGTATGCTATTACAACTTTTGGCCCGAAATTGTCTTTACAAAATAAGATAAAGAAGATCTTACTTCACGGCCGAATTCTACCAGCATAACTATTCTGCAACGTTGTATGAAAAATGCCGCTTCCGCCGGATCTATATAGCATCATTTCTGTCTACCTATCTTTTGACCAAACATCTGACAGACCATGATGTGAACATCCCGACACAGATAACCCTTATTAGACAATACAAGAAAAGATGTTAGAATGAAACACGTTGACACTGGAGGAATATGCCAATGAAGTACATGATCAGCTGGTTCGAACGCCCCCAAGGCTCGCCTGCAGAGTACGAGAATGCCCAGAAACGGATACTTGATGTATTCACTAAATGGAAGGCGCCAGCAAATTTCAAGATCGAGTCGTTCGTAGTGCGAGTAGGCGAGTGGGGTGGTCATATGCTAGTTGACTGCGACGATCCGTTGACCGTTCACAAGATATGCTCGACCTTCCCAGCCTTTGAATTCCAGGCTCGACCCGTGATTGC
>JBKPEX010000033.1:0-3083 GCA_046728625.1 Thermoproteota archaeon | reverse complement strand
ACCAAACTTCTTCATGCAAAACTTTGTTACTTTTTATAGCAATTTTATAAAAACTCAGGGAGCTTTTTATGTGCCAGCTGGAGATGCCAAGGCTAGTTTTGTCGATGTTCGTGATATTGCTGCAGTAGCAGTACAAGCTCTTAGCGGCAGCCGCAGCGGCAAGAATGGCACAGGTGACCATGTACGGAAGGCATATGATATTACCGGAGGCGAAGCACTCTCATATGGACAGGCAGCAGAAATACTTTCTAAGGAAATAGGAAAAAAAGTAAATTACGTAAACATATCAGATGAAGATGCTCGTAAAGGAATGAAAGATATGGGTGCAGATGAATGGACCATTAACTCCATGATTGAATTGTTTGGAATTACTAGAGCAGGCTATCTATCAGAAATATCTCCTGCAGTTGAGCAAGTTACAGGTAAGAAACCTATACGCTTCAGTCAATTCGCAAGAGATTATGCTGGAGCTTTCAAGTAGGTCTTTTAGCACTCAAGTTTTATCATTACGAGCATGACAGCCAGGAGTATTCTTAGGTAATGAGACCAATAATTAGTGTCGCATTATAAAACGATAGATAACTTGAGTCAGATATAATTCTATGATCAATAAATCGAAAATAGTTAAGAATTAATTTGGAAGTAATACCAGATGTCCCAGCACTTACGCTTTTATTTTACAGCACCAATCTTGGTTAATACATTCAAAACATCAGTTATATCCCACTGCTCTACTATTTTACCGTTAGATATCTTATATAGATCTGCGGATCTAGCAGATATATGTTTGCCTGTTGGAGTAACTGGAGCAAACGCCAATACCCCTTTATGAGTTCCGTTTGCAGTAGTGAAGGCTACTACTTTGTCGTCCTCTGCAATAATATGATCTAATGTGACGTGAAGGTCAGGAAATGCAACTAGTAAAGTCTTTATGAATTGTTTAGTGGCATTGAGACCAGATTGTATCTCTGTATCATGTACTATTATGTCTTTTGAAACTATTTTATCTAATGTGGATAGATTACGATTATTAACGGCTTCTACATATGCTACTACTATTGCTTTATTTTCTTTTTGTTCTTCTTCTTGCTGATTATAAGAATTGTTCGATCCCTGTTGTTGTTGTGCTAACGTCGTTTGTTGTAATAAACAAACCGTCAAAATGCTAGTTGTAACAAAAATGAGTGTACAAATTAGAATTGTAGAAGACAATGATTTTGCTCTTGAAAGGATTTTAGACAACTTTCCTAAGTAAAAGTCAGTGTATATATAAAGATTGTAACAGGTCTTTGTTAACTCAATCTGATATGTTATCTAATAACCGATATTACGAAGAATCGATAGATCTAAATTGTATAGTACTACTGCCTTCCTATAGCAGCCCAATAACAACATTCTTTCGATGTACATTATGATAATCAGGTAACAAGTATGCCAGTATGTCCTTAAGAACTTATATGCAGTTTAGAAATATCGCATACTTTGAGCTATTATGAGGAAGATGCGTATACATAATTTGAAATAACAATCTAGTACTGTCCCCATCTACTAGCAAGGTTCAAACCCCACAGAATATTAGTCAGCATATAAAAGAGAAGCGTCTTGATACATATCGAACCCGGATGATGATATTTATGCACAAATTTCCCGATATGTATTGACTCATGAGGCTTTAATTTTTTCCTTGCCTTTCTTGTACATTAACCAAGTGAGGCAGTTTACCTTAATACGAGGTTGAGATCTGTCGGCATGTTTATCTTTCCTTTTATATCTTGTAATATTAATGACCAACCCAATATTTTCTCAAAAGGAAATAGAATATCTCAGTTCGCAGCGTCTTGCAAGAATAGCCACCGCAGCAGTATCAACACACGAGGAAAGATCCATACAACCTGATGTTGTACCTGTTGGGTTTGATTTTGATGGTAACTACTTTTATGTAGGTGGAATTAATCTTCTTAAATCTACAAAATACAGAAATGTTTTGAAAAATAACAAAGTAGCCCTTGTCATTGATGATTTGAAAAGTATTGATCCATGGGATCCTAGGGGGATGAAAATTTATGGAACTGCTGATATAGTTACTCGCCAAGGTGGTTACATGGATAGTACTGACCATCCTAATCCTCAATATATCAGGATAACTCCCAAGAGGAAGTGGAGTTGGGGAATTGAAGAACCTGTTTTTGTAGAAGGCAAGTTTAATGTGAAACGAGCAAAAGCAGCCTAGCGACTAACGTCAAGCAGTAGAGAAACAGATAAGCCCTATACGTGAATTTCTGGGTAGAAATAACAAGTCAATTTTTGTGCACATTCCACTGCATGCTGACCATATAAGTTCTGAGTTCTAGCCAACTCAATGCAACTGCTGAAGAAAAACTAAATAAGAACAAAAGTATCAGAACCCATCTACATGCAGACAGTGGGCTTGACATGAAATAAATGATATTGATATTAATATTGATATTTATTTCTGACCTAACATTCCAAACTTGATTTTAAAACAAGGAGATTACGATGTAATACTATGCATTACAAATGGACCGCATTAAGTAATACAATCATTGGGACATTAATGGCATCGCTAGATAGAAATATAATTCTTATAGCATTGCCTGCAATTGCATTAGATCTTCATACTTCCTTTTTAACACTTATATGGATAGTTCTTGTCTATTGGCTTGTCACAGCAGCTGTACTTCTAAATTTTGGAAGGCTTTCAGACATGTTTGGCAGAGTCAAATTATACAACATGGGCTTTGCACTCTTCACACTAGGATCGGGATTGTGTAGTATATCGCAAACTGGAGAGCAACTGATATTATTTAGAATAATTCAAGCTCTTGGCGCAGCATTTCTTTTTTCTAACAGTGCTGCAATAATCACTGACACATTTCCAGAAAATGAAAGAGCCAGAGCACTAGGGTTAAATCAAACATCTATTGTTATAGGTTCTGTAATAGGACTTGTGTTTGGAGGTTTTCTTACATCATATTTAGGATGGAGATCGATCTTCTGGGTTAATCTACCCATAGGCACATTTGCTACGATTTGGTCTTATGCTAAACTAAGAGAACTAGGTG
>JBKPEX010000064.1:0-8962 GCA_046728625.1 Thermoproteota archaeon | reverse complement strand
ATGCAACAAAACAAGTTCAGGAGGCATATTGAAATCTTGGGAAAAATGGTTCACGCAAGGTCTCACGATCACAATGATAACAATTCTGATCTGGAATTATTGATCATTAAGCCAGAACATAGCCTGTCTAGATCAAGGGCGGCTGTAATAACAGGAGAAGGTTACAAATTTTGTCATTGTTACTATGAAACAGTAAATGATCGACCAGTTGTAGTATTCCTAAAAAGATAAATCCATCAACAAAAAAAAGACAAGTGATGTATCACAAATTATCTCACTATCTAACAACAATAGAAACTTTTAATTTTTTGGAAAATCGCGGATAGCTATGCTGCAGAAATATGCAAACAACGCCAGCAATCTCCAGAGTCTGACAAGGAACATCTGCGTCGCAAATCTAGACTTCAGGCCCCAAGCATTTGGTATACCCTATGACCACTATATCCTCCTTTAGCCTTGATGATTCCCTTCAGTTCAAGTTGTTTAATGAAGTTGTTTGCAACAGAAACTTTGATGCCAGCAGCCCTTGCTAAGGCTTGTGGCGTTATGGCTTTCATCCCTTGCAATGCCTTTTTACCTTGATCGTCATCTATAAGGACTGATATCTTTTGCTGAGATTTAACGTTCTTTTTTGATTCTTCTTTCTTGACGTTTTTCGTTTCGCTACCTTTTCCAGCATTAGACGTCTTATCAGAAGACGCGGATGGTTTTTTCTTGTTACCTCCCATGCACAATTTTTTCCAAGCTCCAACTTATAACTGTTCTACCACTACTGCAAAAACGCTTAAAAACTAAAGAGGGTTGTGAATTGAACGATTGAACTTTTCTATACTAGTAGAAACATTTGAAAAAATGGAAAAGACGTCAAGTAGATTACTCTTGACCCAAGAGCTGGTTTGTTTGTTGAGGAAAACGCCGTCCTCTATAATTGATAAAGTAGTATATCTTATCCAAGGAAAAATTTATCCTGATTACGAAGGCGTTGAACTTGGATTGGCAGAGAAAACAGCGCTTCGCGCGATTGCATTTTCTACCGGTCTGAATATTTCATTAGTAGAAGCAAACTATCGTACTACAGGAGATTTAGGAGATACCGCACGAGAGCTTATGGATTCAAAGAGCCAAACTAGTTTGTTTGCTGAACCCATAACAGTAGAGCTGGTTTTCAGTACTCTTGAAAAGATAGCAAAGACAATCGGTCCAGGATCTCAGGAGCTCAAGCTAAGGCTGGTTGGCAGCTTGATGAATAACGCTACGTTAGGCGAATGCAGATACATAATGAAATTGTTGATGGGTACACTAAGACTAGGCATTGCTGATTATACGGTACTTGATTCTCTGGCTATAGCTTTTACAGGTGAAAAATCCCAGAGACAAGCACTAGAGTCTGCGTATAATGTATCGAGTGACCTAGGAACTGTTGCTAAATTACTAGCGAGCCAAGGAATAGAACGAGTAAAAAGATTGAAAACAACTTTATTTAAACCTGTTCGACCGATGCTTGCAGAAAGAGCAAGGAACGCTTCCGATGCCTTGAGCAGATTTATTGGTGGAGAGGCAGCTGCTGAATACAAGCTGGATGGAGAGAGAGTCCAAATACATAAAGGCAGAAAAAGGATCGAGCTTTTCTCTAGACGATTGGAGAAGGTCACAAGATATTATCCAGACGTTGCAGAGTTATTGAAAACTATTCCGGTGGACGAAATAATATTGGAAGCAGAAGTTGTTGCGGTTAATAGTGTGACTGAAGAACTATTACCCTTTCAGCAACTTATGCACCGTCGAAGAAAACATGGTCTGCAACAAGCGATAAATGAATATCCTGTAGTAGTGAATATTTTTGACGTTCTATACATTGATGGGTCGGATAAAACATCTTTAGATTACCTTAAACGACGCAAATTCCTGGAAGACATTTGCAGGAAAATGCCTAGAGACAAGATTAGATTAGTACCTCAGATTATAGTTAGTGATACAGATAAGATAGAAAATTTCATGGCTTCTGCGATCCAGGATGGCTGTGAGGGACTGATGTTAAAGCAGTTAACCAGTAAGTACAGGGCTGGAGCAAGAGAATTCGCTTGGATGAAACTCAAGCGCGAATACAAGGCGGAAATCACCGATTCCTTGGACTTGGTAGTTGTAGGCGCTCTTTTCGGCAGAGGGAGAAGAGTGGGCAAATATGGCGCCCTACTTCTCGCTGCTTATAATCCTGATGGCGATATCTTTGAAAGCGTCTGTAAGGTAGGAGCTGGCTTCACTGATCTCCATCTTGAACAGTTCTATTCAAATTTAGAAAAGCACTTAATTCCGCATAGGCATGCTAGAGTTAATACGAGAATGAAAATGGATGTATGGTTTGAACCCAAGATCTTAATTGAAGTTATTGCATCCGAAATAACTCTCAGTCCTTCACACACAGCGGCGTTGGATTCGGTTAAAATGGGATTCGGGCTTGGACTTCGATTTCCGAAATTTACCGGAAAGATACGTGAGGATAAGGCCCCTGAGGATGCTACTACTGTAAGCGAATTGATCTCCATTTATGGACAACAAATCAGATCATTGAAAAGTCATCCAAACCAGGGCTGAGAGAAGCAAACTTCTGTTAGAAAGAAATCTTGTTTTAGTTAGGGATCTTTTTTTATTCACTTCGAATTTATAATATTTGACAATCGTGCTTATTATGGATTGTAACATTATTAGACATGAATGAAAAAATAGAAATTTTAGGTCCTGACATAACTATAGCTTACCGTGGCAGGGTGACAGGGATTGTCTAGAAAGGTTGCAATCTTTGCTTTTTGGCTTTTAGGGTTTGGTATAGGCTGTATTGGATACTTGGCACTTCCGGGTATCGCTCAGTGGTTTTCAAAAATTATGCCAAACTTCCTGAACGAAGGAGTTATAGGTGCGCTTATAGCAGGGATAGCGGGTTCGGCGATTTCCACCTTTACGGTAGTCACCTGGGCCAACAAAGCCTCAAATTCTTGAATATATTATAATCTAGGAACATAAGATAAAGCTAATCGGCGTATTTCTCTCGCTGTTGCGGACCACGATAAGTTTTATTATCGTTTAACTCATGCTAGTATATATTGTATCAAACACTGGAGCCTGGTAATATAGATCGTCTTCGCAAGGATTTCGTTGATATTAGGAAAATTTCTATGAGATTGTTTAAACCCCTGAGGATAGAAGACGCGGTAATGCAATCTGACGCATTTGGTAGCCCAGCTAACTGGCATATTTCTCACGTCACTTGGTTTTTTCAAAAAATATTGGAAAAATATAAATCAGAAAGCTTATTTTTTGAGAAATCGGTTAATTTAGAATATTTGAATTCGTATTATCAGAAGTATGAGTCTATACTACCAAAATCTCAAAGAGGCATGTTTCCTAGGCCAGCGGTGAGCGAATCGATGAAGTACAGGGATATCATAGACAAGATGGTATTGTCATTCTTAACAGATCTCGAGAAATCTCGTCAAATATCCGAAGAACTGATATACGATTTTGAACTAGCAAATCAGCATGAAATGCAACATCAAGAGCTGATGACTTACGACTTCCAACATTATTTTCAACGCTTCAGTGATCCTTCTGATAGATACGAGCCACTTGATGTAAAACTACCTCGGGAGTCTCCATCTCATAGACCATCCGGAATGGCAAAAATCCCTGGGGGTGTTTACCGACTAGGATATTCTGGAGATACCTTTTGTTATGATAATGAATTACCAGAACACAATGTTTATCTTGAGCCATTCGAGATTGATGTAACGCCAGTAACCAATGGAGATTTTGTGAGGTTTATAGAGTCTGGCGGATATCAGGATTATTCATTGTGGCTCGCTGACGGCTGGGAATTGTTGAAAGAACAAAACTGGCAGGCCCCTCTCTATTGGAGGAAAGAAAGTGATATTTGGGTAAAAAAGGACCTTAGACAATTCTCGGCTCTAGAATCAGATGAGCCAGTGACGAACATAAGCTACTATGAAGCTGATGCTTATGCTAGATGGGCAAAAAAACGCCTTCCTACGGAGGCAGAATGGGAAAAGGCGGCGTCTTGGAATGAAAATTGTCAAAGGAAAACCATATATCCATGGGGGGACCATCATCCCACATCTCGCTATGCTAATTTACTAGAGTCGTTTACTTGGGGACCGTCTAAGGTAGGCTCATATCCGGAGGGAAAAAGTCATTACGGATGTCACCAGATGATAGGAGATGTCTGGGAATGGACATCTTCAGAATACATACTTTACCCCAAGTTCAAATCAAAGTTTGCAGAGTATACAGATAAGTGGTCAATTAATCAGAAAGTCCTTCGGGGAGGTTCATTTTCAACACCTGCGAAGCAGATAAGATGCAGCTACAGAAATTATTTTAAACCTCATGAGCGAATACCCTTCACAGGGTTTAGGTGTGTTAGGGACATGTGATCAAATCAACTAAGCGCCAGTACTGAAAGACTAAACCACTTCTTGGCATCAAAGAAACTTTTCTTAACTGAAAAACCAGAATCACTTGCTATGTTCTCTATTTGTTCTAAGGAATATTTATATGAATTCTCGGTATGGATGCTCTCTGTATCTGCAAAGCTAAATGTCCTATTTATTTTTTTAATAGAAACATCCTGGTTTCCAGTTGAGATTAGGCGCATTTCTATTCTGCTATCCTTTTCATTATAGAAGGCAAAATGCTTGAACTTGTCCAATTCAAATTCTCCTCCTAATTCCCTATTTATACGAGACAAAAGATTCAAATTGAAATTTGAGGTTACTTGAGCTTTGTCATTGTAAGCGGACTCGAGTAGTTCTTTATTCTTCTGCAAATCAAAACCTATTATTATTATATCATCGGATTGTAAGCATTCCGCTATGTTCCTTAAAAAACATCTGCATTCATTAGGTTCAAAATTTCCAATGCTTGAACCTAGGAACAGTAGCACCTTTCTTGAAGGAATATTCCGTTGTGAGGAAATTATCTCATTTGCCTTTCTTATACCTGTGATGTACTCTGACCCAATACCAAAAACTCTAAGCTTTGGAAAGTCAAATGTAAGTCTCTCTATTGTCTCACTCAAAATTTTTTGAGAAACGTCTATTGGAAAGTAGTAAGACAGTCTTCCACTGGCAAGAATTTGACTTAGAAGGATTCTGGTTTTAGTAGAGCTTCCACTTCCAAGCTCCAATATGCTTGCGTCTTTCAAATTGAAGTCGGAGGTAATCTGCCGTGAGTATTCTTCTAGTATGGCTCTCTCTGTGGCCGCAAGGTAATACTCGGGTTGAAAAGTTATTTGTTCAAACAACCGGGAACCGATATTATCGTAGAAATATTTTGATTTAATTTCTTTATTCTTTTTTAGCAATCCTTGCTCTATATCCCGAGCAAACTCAGAACCAAATTCTCGTTCTGTTGTAGTATAAATTGACATTTATTCACCAACTTATGTATTCCAAGACCTTTATTGAGTCGAGGGTTTGGAGGCCGATAGGCAATAAATATTTATCGTATCAAGTAAGAATCGACTCAGCAAGACCTGGTTAATTTTTGTGCAGCAATCGTTTTTTTGGATTCGTTTTAGTTTCTGACGATTTTATCGATGGCCTTGATATAGGCCAAGCTTTTAGACAGACTTGGTTCGTAACCTTTGCCCTGGATAATTGGTTCAAAGCTTACGTACTCTTCGTAGCCTATATCCGCTAGAATTCTCATGATAAGTTGGAAGTCTATATGGCCGTAGCCGGGAAGCTTTCTATTATTGTCCGCAAAGTGCATATGAGCCAGTAGATGCTTAGAATCGCTTACTGCATATTCGAGCGAATCTTCTTCAATATTCATGTGGAATGTATCCAGCATAATTCTGAAATTATCGTGGTCTACCATTTTGGTTACACTTATCGCGTCATTCGCAGTTGTACAATATGGCGTGCTGTATCTATTAAGAGGTTCCAATAATAGCCTAATTCCATAATCTGAAGCGAAACTACTCAAGTTCTTCAATATCCTTACCGGACGCCTCAGCACCTGCTCTTTTTGAGCTGGTGAAATAAGCCTATGATTCTTGTCGAAATTCATCAATCGATTGTCTGCAAATAGACATACGTTTAATTGGTTGCCGTTTAATATGTCACACATTCTTATACATTTTATTATATATTGCTCACAATGTTTAAGGAGGCCCCTGTCAGAGGTGAGAAGCTTTCGCTTCTCTGACTCCTTACCCAGAGAGCCCCACATTCCAGTTACTCCTATCACGGTGATTCCGTACGAATTTACGGTTTCTGAGATCTCATTCAAATTGACGTTATCCGGTTCACCAATAATCTCAACAGCAGTGAAACCACAGTTTCTGACCGTATCTAATATTTTGGATAAATTTGGTTCTATATGTGCAAACGAAGAGAGCGTAATAGAATAACTCAACGTCATGTCGTTTCATCTCGGAGAATACGTTTCTGATCCATCATCCATCATATTGCAGTTCTAATAAGATATTTGCCAATATCCACGCACTCTATATAGTTATTGGCCGACCTTTGAATGTCAGTCTTGTAGTTGGAAGCGTAAAAGGCCGCTCCTTCATGGTTTTCAATATTTGTTGGTCTTCCATGAGATCCTCTTACCAGAGATGTATCTAAAGGAATTGATTTAGACTCTAGATCAATAAACAACTCTACTGGGTCGTAACCGGGTTTTCTGTGTATATCTACTGTTCTTGCAAAATCAGGAGCTCTATCATTATCATACCACCAATAATAGTCGAACCATTTGTCCTGGTCAGAGATCGCTATTATGTCTCCAGTTCTTTCATTATCGATCTTTAACTTCTTCTTGTCTGCTTTGCTAGTATAGACCCTATCAATGCCTATGACATTTTCTAATATTCTTACAGTATGTGATAGCGAAGACTCCTTAACATATACATGTGCGACTTGATGATCCACCATCGCAAATGCCTCGCTCATCTCGTAGTCAATATATTCCTTGGAATTTATTTTTCGTACTGATAGCAGTCCAGCGTCTCTAAGTTTCAAATTTATAGAAACGGATTTTGAGACCGTATTAAAGCCGTATTCGGATAATATTATAAATTGAGTGGAATCTAACATTCCGAGGTGATCAACAGTATGCACAATCTTGCCTACGATATCGTCTGCTGTAACCAAGTCACCCTTTACCTCATTGCTGGCTTTGCCATATTTTTGTGCAGAATAGTCAATATGGGGTATATATGTGAAAGTAAGTCTCGGTCTATATTTTTCTAGGGTGTAACATGTAGCCTCAGCTATCCATTGGCTTGACTTGGACGACGCAAACGGTCCCCAATATGTAGGAAGCGCAAATTCTCCGAATTTGGGTTTTAACTCATCATCATAATAGCCGACTGGCTTTGAATAGCACCACATTATCATACTATCAGCCAAGTGTATGGGTCGAGGGGTAACCACTATATCAGCCTTCGAATACATAGTGTTCTGCCAGAATAAAACTGCCGAGTTGACCGAAGAGTTATTTTTCTTTAAGTCCGGTATATCCCAAATCCTTTGTGCTAGAACTAAATTGCTCGATTGTTCCCAAAAAGACACATTGTAGTTAACCTTATCGAATAGACCGTTGGATATTATTCCATGTTCTTCGGGATATTTTCCTGACAGTATGCTCGCTTGTACTGTGCAGGTTACAGAAGGAAATACAGGTCGCATTCTAGCGCTTTCCCCTTCCTCCGCGATCTTCCTTATATTAGGAAGAAATTTGGAATTCAGATGTTCAAATTCTAATCCCGGAACATCGATGACTATTATTTGCTTTGTCACATTACTCATCGTTAACTCGACTTTGTAGACCATTTAACTATTTCTTATCATGTGACATACAAACTACGTGACAAGATCATCGAAGGAACTATAAATAAAGCCGCTAGTATGCCGTAATAGATACCTACGTTTCCTGTTATGAAAAACGCATCAAGAATTATAATGCAGACTATCATATTTTTTACTGCATTTTGTATGGTTAATGACCTGTAACTTCTCCTGACGACTTTGCTAAAACTCGTGCCAATACTTATCGAGAAGATCGTTAAGAATATTGATGCATAGAAACTAAAAATTCCTAAAAATAATGCTATGGTCAACATGACAATTATAAAAAAAACATTTCCGTAAGCGACCACAACCTTTCGCGTATTGGCAATGCCCGTAATTTCCCCTTTACTCAGTAAAGTGATAGAGGAAACATAAAGAATCATCGATGAGGTGATAAAGATTGTGTAAAACATAGCATAAGGATCATCTGATACAAAAAGAAATGTGGCGCTAGCTCCCAAGAGAATATTCAACCCCCTCGCTAGCCCCATTATAATGAAGCCAAACTTAGCCTTTTTCAGCTTGTAATCGTAGGCAATAATCGTGCAAGAAAGGAGAAAAGAAACTACTAGGCTTTGCTGGCTAGCTTGGTACGCAAGTATGTTAGCCCATAGCATTGTTGTAACCGATAATAATGAAGCGGTCCTGATGCTGACTTTATTTGAGGGCAATGGTCGGCCTGGACGGTCGATTTTATCCTCTGCCAAATCAAAGAGATCATTGAATAATATTCCAGATATATACAGGAGAATAGACGATGCTATTAGGAGAAGCAAAGTTACTGGATTAGCAATACCTTGATGCCCCAGGACAAAATATCCAACCAAAATGTCTGGAGGAACGGTAAATGTATTGGGAAGTCTAATTAGGAGTAAATAATCTCTGAGCATGAAGTACCTCTATTGACAGTCATTCTTATGTTATTAGCCCATATTAAACAAGAAGTATCTGTACAAGTACTATTCTAAAAAGCTGGCTGCAGAGCTGCCCTAGACGATGGAAGTTAGCCATATTACCATCGCCTAAGAGTCTATACGATTGGAAAGACTTTTGCAGCGGCATTTGAAAGGTCGTGATTTGATATCAAT
>JBKPEX010000046.1:0-3984 GCA_046728625.1 Thermoproteota archaeon | reverse complement strand
CACACACACATATGTATATACTAATCAAGGATATTTCAGTTTCATACTTCTCTACTGAAATTTTGTTATTCTAGTCCTATCGTTTCATCCCAAATCTAAAAGTAAATATTCCCATTAGTTTAGTCTGCTATCTTTTACCGTAGAACGCTGATACAGAGAGGGGAGCACAATGATCATTATAAAAACTATTAGAAAGCCAATCAAAAAGTAAGTACAGAACTAATTCCTAATCTACATCTTACAAACAATATCTAAGGTAGTTAGTAAAATCTCCCAGCTCTTTGTTTCAACTTTCTTCATTTGGAAGGTCTCCTTTTTGTATATGCTCTGTAAGTGTATGTCTCTGCATCTCTGCCATATCATCAAATTGTTGTCCACAAACACGACATTTTAGAAGGGATCCTCTATCTATTTCTTCTGAAGATGAAGAAGCCGTAGATGTCGAAGAACTTTTAGATGATCTCATTTTATTGTCTAGTTTCATTTGATAATTATTGATATTAACTGTTTGGAGTATTTGATTCATAAGACAAGAGTTTAATGAGATGTTGAACGGCTAATGCATCTTATTAAAACTATACCTGTAATGAAAAGTCTGAATTCATATAATAGCGTATAGTACACAGCATAGTATATAGCATTACAGAAAATGGTTTGTGAAAAGGCACTATGGGACTCGGCATTTTCAGATCTGTAGCTAAAGCAACTAAATTAAAATGGGTCTTCCAAGAATGTCGCATACAGATTTTAAAAAATTATTTGGTACATTTTTTACTGCCTTTATTGTTATCATAATACTTATTTTTCTATTAGTTTCAATATACCAAAAAGCGAATATACTTACAACTTTAATTCTTATTATAATACCATTAGGTATTAGATATGCAGTTTACAAGTTAACCAATCTTTAGAAGATAAAATGAAATACAAATTTTTTCTTGTAGATGTACAGTCCCACAAACTTATGGTCTAGAAAGTTCTGATGGATATATGTGGTGCTGAATGGCGACTCTATATGTTTACAGCGACTACTGGGTTCTGATTGTAAAGGGAAGAAGTATCTTATATCATGATGACGATAGACGTTTGCATTGATAGGATACTAACTATCCAATCACGTCCGAAGAGAAATCAACTCTTGTTATAATATCATTGCACAAATGCTAGGAACAAGAAACGTTATTAATTGAATAGGAGATTAGGCTAATTCTGAAAACAGACTTCACCTGAATTGACTTATTATTCTTTTTGTCTTATACCTCATTGGAATGTGCAAAGATGTATCTTATTCTTGTATGAGCTTTACGTTGCATGTCATCTTCATTAGTAATTTCTATATTGGTATTATGCCTATTTTATAATATTGAAAATTGTCAGTTTGAATGGCTTGGGTACAGCAGTTATACTACTGTCTACTATAATCGCCATTGGGATAGACATGACTCTAATATCAGGTAATGTGTTTGCACAACAACAGGAGACTCAAAATTCATCAATCGGAACGTATGTACAAGGTTATGATAAGGGAAAAGTGAATGCACAAAACACGTTTACTTCATCTGGTAGTTATAATAGTACTTGTCTGCCACCAACACATTCAGCTACATACTGTCTTGGATATTCTACAGGGTATAACTTGGAGTGGGCTAAACAAAAGCTTTCAAATTGGTGGATGAGCAGCAAATAATAAATGGTGATAAACTGTTTTTTATAATAAAATAAGTCTTGGGTTGTATTAATAGTGGTTACTGGTAGCAACTGTAATAAATTTGATACCGCATGGAAGCTCTTGCTATAATATCTGCCAATCTACCATACTCTCCTGCTGCTATTATCTATACCGTTAGTTTAATTCATGCTACAATATATTTATCTACTTTCCAAGGTGAGCTATCTGTTGTCGGAAATGATCAACCCATCCCTCAGGCAATGCCTTAACTCTTATAGCACGGTGCATCGTTTCAATATCTCCTCTATCATCCACATATAACCGTACTATATCTTTAACTGTAACGTTGTTTTTGTCTCGTTTGATAAGTTGTATTTCATCCGCAGGTCCAATCTCTCCTTCTCGTAATACGTTAAAGTAAATCCCCGTACGACCACTAGCCAAAAACCGTCTGATAATATCCATTCGTCCAAATTTAACTCCAAGCTTGTAGCATGGCATTCGTGGTTGAGTAGCAATTACTCTGGCTGAACAACCAATTTGAAATTGATCACCTATGTTAACCTCATCTTCCATCAAGCCTTCGGTAGTAAGGTTTTCACCAAACATTCCATAAGGCAGTAATATAGTACTGGGTAATTCATGGCGCCAATATTCATAATGTTCTGAAGGATAAGCGTATATGGCTTTATCCGGTCCTCCATGCACAGTTAAATCAGCCTGTTTATCACCGTCTAGATTAAGTTTTCGTAGTCTAACTCGACCCATTACCGGTTCCTTAAAAATTCCTGTAGTAACAACTTCACCCCTGAAAAGTACATCACGCGGAATTCCTACGTTGAGAGACAAGATCTTCATTATTATACTACTTTTATGCACTCTGTTACTTATAAGAAATAGTGGAACTAAGATAGAAATATAAACACAAATTGCACGTTTTTTCAGATATTCTCAAAGCGATCTTCACAGTAAATGGTAACTATTACAAAGAATTTATTATATTACTTTAAGTATAACCGGCGTTATTTGAATTATGTGCGTATATGTTAACATTATTATGTCGTGAGACAGGATTGAATTGTGATTATATTATCCAAGGCGAAACAGAAGAAGAGATTCTGAAAAATGGTGCTGAACATGCCATGAACTCTCACGGTATGAAAGTGGAAGACATATACCTTGATAGAATCGCTACTAATTTCTTATGTCATGCTATTGGTAAACTTTCAGACAAATAGATTGAACAATTAGGTAAAAGTGAAGCGTAGTACAACAAGAGAACGACCAGAGTAAATAATATATCCTTGTAAGGCTTCCAATAACGGTAGTTTCTAGAAAAAGCTAAAGTTCTACCAACAGCTGGGAATCAATGCAGAAATGATTACCTTTGCATAATTACTAGAGCTTTATCCTGCAACATGTGATATTGTTCTATTATCTATTCTATGCGTTATTATCTTATATAATAGTGATGTGTATATATCATTTTATGAGCGACCAACAGAAGGAGGAAGAAGATAAAACCAAAGATTATTACGAATATCGCGCTACAGATAATCAGTCTGACTCATCGGCTAAAACGAATAATATAAAGGATAAAATTGTAGATAAAATAAAACCTCAAATAGATAAGTTTGCAGCAGAGGAGAAAGGGAACACTAATCTATCTGAATCAGCTAGAATGTCTAACAATGTGAGAGCAATAATACTGGGTTTGTTTGTCCTAATTGGTTTCATTATTTTGGTGTTTGCTGTCTTCACAGCTAGCGTAGGTTCTCAAATAGCACAAGCGCAATTTGCAAATAGTGTATTTATAGCAGCTATAGTAGGAGCATTTACATTAGTAGGAGTATTAGTATATCAGATTCGTGGCTAATGAAAGATAAGCAAGCATATTATTATCCTTCTGTTATACTCTGGTCTGATTAGTTCTCACATTACTTTACTGCTTTTCTATTCCTTCAATGATTTTTGTACCTTTTGTTAATAATGATAACCTTTATGTTGAACATTAAATTTAAACTAGAAGGGCTGTCTCTACAGGCACATATATTCATGGCAGTTATTCTCTTCTTGGATAAATTAATTAACTACTAATGTCCACATTCACATAAGTTTAGTGTTAATATTGAACGTCATACAGTAGGATTTTACTTGTATTAAGCACGAGTTTGTTTTCCAGCTCGCTTTGCGTTAGGGTAGGTAATCGGCTAAGGCATCCATGTAAGTACCCCTCTGTTTATATGCATATCAGAAGGTTCCTGATATTCCGTATGAACATTTGCATCTTTTGAGATGCGTAAATATCCTATAAG
>JBKPEX010000022.1:0-3598 GCA_046728625.1 Thermoproteota archaeon | reverse complement strand
TCCTGGAGGATCTACTGGTCCCCATACCTTTATGCCCTGAAAAGTGCCAGCCTGCTGTCTTTTTGACTTGAATTCAGGATCAATAGGGCCATCTACCTTTGAATAATTGGTTCCAGTTCCACTAAGCGATATAGTGGTATTACCACTTGTGGCAGCAGCAGCAGCAAGTTGCGGTGCTGGGGGTGTTAATGTCTGGGTAGATGATGAAGAAGGAACTGGTTTAGTGGCAGCTGACTGACCTGCTGGAGGTGGTGGTGGCATGGCAGCAGAAGATCGCAGCTTTGGATTCTTAGCCAATAGAGTTAATAACTCTAACTTCTTTATGGCATCGTCAAGCGTAAGCTTTTCTGTTTTTTGATAGTGTGCAATTAATTTATCACCGATTTTGGTATTTCTTATAATAGTGTCGATTATCATTTTGGCGTTGTAGTCGGCCTTCTGTCGATAGTTCTTAACCCAATAAGGGTCCCCATAGAACTCGAGTGGTTTTATTTGATAAATTATGTCTATCACCTCACCAGTCACTATTTCTACGGTAATATCAAAATGGGCAGACAGTTCATCTCCAGTGATAGTATCTGTGCCTACTTCTTCCCAATTGTAGGTTACATAGATTCTATCTGCGTATGAATCAATTTTAAATCCGCTGCTTTTCAGATCGTTAAAAATTCCAAGGATGTCTGAACGTTCAGTGATATCAACTGGCATACGAAAAATGCCTAATCTAGAGCCATGTAGAGGATAAACGCCTCGTTTTGCTACTTCAGATAGCATTACCCAAACTCGATCCTTTAACAGGACAGACATTTACAATTCTAAATAACACATGGCCTAAAAGCCTTTCTATTTTTATCCTTCTTTTTAATCATCAGGACATGTCATTTCTCTAATGGATTTGTACCTTGCTTCCATTTCTTCTGCGAGTTTCGTAACATAGTCCAATGAATATAGCGATTTTGGGAAATACCATCTTATTCCTACCCTATGGCCAATACCGTCCATATCATAAATCATTCCCTTTTCTGCATAGACGCCATATTTTTCATCGACATTGTATTCTCTCACTTCCAAACCTCTTTTCGTCTTATCTTCCATTATTAGATCGGAATTATCCATTTTGTAGATAACATAAAATTGTCCATTTTTTAATGCAATTTTCCCCTGCTCTTTTACGCTATCAGGGATATTATTATTTGACATAAATCAGCTTGTGCTTTACTTCTCTATGGGGTTTCCTATCATGTTACCCCATTCAGTCCATGAACCATCATAGTTTCTTACTGAAGGATACCCAAGCAGATATTTCAAAACGAACCAGCTATGTGAAGACCTTTCTCCTATCCTGCAATAACAGATTACATCCTTATCGGGAGTCACACCCTTTGCCTCATATAGCGCTCTTAGTTCTTCTGCGCTTTTAAAAGTGCCGTCTTCACTCACAGCCTGCGCCCATGGAATATTTTGTGCCCCTGGAATATGACCACCTCTTTGAGCATGCTCGGAAGGATATTCTGGAGGTGCAGTGATCTCTCCTGAAAACTCTTTTGGAGATCTAACATCTACTAATACCGTTTCGGTTCTTTCGATTGCTCTTTTTACGTCAGGCAAGTATGCACGTAGACCTTCATCTGGAGGTTGTGAGATATATTTTGAAGGTCGTAAACTAGCGGAAGGCTCCTCCTTTGTATATTCTCTGTTTTCTGTTTCCCATTTTTTCCTGCCACCATTCATTAACTTTATTCTTTTGTGGCCATAATAAAGAAATACCCAAAATGCAAAGGCTGCAAACCAGTTATTAAAGTCGCCGTACAAGATAAGTTCTGTTTCTGGGGATACGCCTATTTTTGACATCAGATCCTCAAATTGTCGTCTATTGATTATATCACGCCGGTTTGGATCGTTTATATCTTTTTTCCACCAAATAAGATATGCTCCTGGGATATGTCCTTGTCTGTATGCATTTTCAGGATCATAATCGACCTCAAGAATCTTGATCTTTGAATTCTTGAGATTATCCGCAACCCATGATGTTTCACATATTACATCAGGATAAGCATATGTAGGGCTAGCAGACATAGAAGGTAAATTTGCTTGACGTACTACTTAAAACTTGTTCCAGTCTGCGTCCATAGATGTTTGCTATTCCAAAAATTATTTTTTGAACAAATACGCCCTCTGATCGTTGAGCCAAGGTTTGACAGTAAAAGATTAAATTATTAATAGTTAGGCATGCTCTGTACTGTGGGGGCCGGTAGTTTAGTCTGGTAGAATACCTGCCTTGCATGTCATACAATAATAGACAGAGGAGACGTAGGTGGTCGTGGGTTCAAATCCCACCCGGTCCACAATAGAATACGTGTATGAAGACATGCACAGTCATATCAAGCCTCTTCTGGAGAACAGTCAAGAATTCTAGAGATATTTTGAAATTGAGAATTAAGATTTACATGGTGATTTTGTTGATTACACAGTTGCCGCACGATAGTATTGTTTACGAGTAAACGCAGGCAAGTCTTGCAGACTACAAAATAAACGATACCTTTCATTGAAATAGTAAATGCTCTTAATATCCACTGAATATCTATGCCACAAGATTATTATCAAAAAATAATAAAGTTACAAAAGGAAGTCGCAAGTAGGGTAATCACAAGAGACACATTTGACAGGCATTTAGGGGCTATCTGTGGTGTAGATGTTTCTTACAGGAACAATTTAGCGTATTGCACTGCTGTAATCATGGAAAGGAATGATTTTAAAATACTAAGATATGCCAACACGATAAGTGTAGTAAAGTATCCTTATATTCCTGGACTTTTTATGCTAAGAGAATCAGAACCAATCCTTGCTACCTTGAGTTTAATCAAAAACCAGTTCGATCTATTGTTAATTGATGCCCATGGAATTAACCATCCTCTAAAATGCGGACTGGCCTCGTATATAGGAGTTATGACAAACAACCCAACAATAGGAGTTGCAAAGAACTTTCTGTGTGGATGTATAAGGAAAGATCAATTCATTGAGATTGACCGTGTAGCAGTAGGATTCAAACTGAAAATAGAAAACAAAAAACCTATTTATGTTAGCGTTGGCCACAGAATAAGCTTAGAAACTGCAATAAATACTGTTAAGCAATTAATCAGTTCGCGGGAGCGAATTCCAGAACCCTTAAGAGTTGCTGATATTATTTCAAAGAAAATTTCCAAAATTTTTTAGCCTGTGCAGAAATTTGGCTCTTACTATGCGCCAAAAGAATTAAGTTTGAGTAGATGTATAAAACGGATAACTTGTCATTTTTTGGAGGTAACTCAAATCAAAATGTTGATAAAAGCAAGTACGAACATCTTACGATGAGCATAAAGCAGACTGTGTTGGAAAGAGCACATCGCAGGTGTCAAAAATGCTCAGTCAAATTTAGTGGAAGCATTCATCCCAAGTTTGAACATATAAATGGGTCTCCTAAGGATAATCGTCCGGTCAATTTGCGCGCTCTCTGTCCTGAATGTTTTAGCCCCATAGCGAAGAAGGAAAACAGAAGAGGACTTCTGGGAACGATTCTGAATAAATTCGGGTGATAGACGATTTGATAAAGAACAGTGAA
>JBKPEX010000109.1:0-1734 GCA_046728625.1 Thermoproteota archaeon | reverse complement strand
TCATGACTGATGCGCAATCATTATCAGGAACTTTAATTAGTCCTCATCTGATATTATCATTCAAGACTTTTATAAATTCATCCAATTTTTCCTGAGGTACTACTGCTCCACATGCCTTGTCATGACCTCCACCACTTCCTCCTAACTCCGAAGTAATATCATTGACTAGTCTACCAAGATGGATCCTGCAACTCTTCGAACCCCTAATTGATATCAAATAAGATTTAATTTCATTTTTTAGTTTGTAGACCATGGCTACTGGTTTTCCTGATGTTCCCAACACAAAGTTAACCACCGTACTTGAAGAAAGTTCAATAGTATTTTGTGCATATGCAAGATTGTCTTTTTTCACTATCGATTGCTCTATCGATTTAACTGCTTCCGAAACCTTTTCTGCATATTTTTGTACTATGGGAAAACCGCCCTCTATTTGGTGTGGATATTTCCCCTCAGAGAGTGCATTGACAATCTTATCAAGAAATCCGTCGTCATTTTGATTTGCAGAAATCATATAGGAAAGGGCGGTGGCTTCCAGCATTAGAAAATGTCTATCAAACCTTGCAACTAGTGAAGATGCGATAGGTTTGTTTTCCATGTAATCGGTCAACGCCGCGGCAGCTGCCAAAAATACCGCATTTGAATCAAGTCTACGTTTGTATTTATTGTATATCTGCACAGTCGTGCATTCATCGATCGAATGAACAAATACAACCCCGATTGTTTTTAAAGAGTCAAGCGATTCTTTGCTAAGGTCATGATGATCAATATAAATCACCTTACAACCATTGGAAACTATTTTTTCTACGATCTCTATGAATTTCCGCTCGTTTTTTTTACTTAGACCCAGATCACAAATGAACAGACGATCAACGGCCTTATATTTCGTTTTAGAAAATGCGTTCGAAGGTCCATTTGATGATAGCGATACTATCTTTTCCAATTTCGTTATAAGACTGGAATAATCTACAAGCATAACGGAAACTGTATCAAAGGCGGCTTTTATAAGGGATGCAGAAGATAAACCATCGACGTCTTCTCTGTGTGAGATACAGATAGTCACTGACATAATCTCGCTCAGATGGTGGAAATTATCTCACTATTATTTGAAGTATAAAAACAAGACTTCATAAACTGCCCACATGGTACTCTTGAGAGACATATGCTTAGTAGATCTATCCACAATCTTTGAAATTTAGATTTCTCCTCTTCTATTATTAACATCTTTGGCGGTTTCCTTGTTTTTTGCCATTTGCGTTTCTATTCTTATTGAATTTGCATTGAGAAAATTGTTTCCTTCCAGTAATACGTCTTGCTGAACATCCATCTTAGAAAATTATGAAAGTGGTGGTTATTTATAAATCAACAAGATTTAAAACTATAATTTTCAGAGTATGGATTAATTTACTTTTTAAAAGTTACGAGACCTATGTTAAGATATGATGAACAAGTTTAAGGAGGATCCTAAGTAGTTGGTTTGTGAATTAATACAATGGATCACATCATGTAAAGGATCAGTGTCTCAATATCTAGACATAGCTTAACCAATCTTCCTTACGTGTTTCAGAACACCTGAGTCAAATTTGTTCAAGATACTACTACTACAAGAGTATAGGTGCCTTGGGCTATTGGAAATGGCAGGCTGAACAACTCGCCGAAGCTCGATGCTTACACCTCCATCCCATCAACGCCATCTTCTATGGCCGCCCTTCTCCTTACGGAAGGCTGTCTTTTCTC
>JBKPEX010000215.1:0-3632 GCA_046728625.1 Thermoproteota archaeon | reverse complement strand
GTCTTGTACAGCTTGGAGAGCTGCGCTGGTAGATGGTCCTATAACAATGCTTATACCTTTTTTCGCCAGAATCTTGAGTTTTTCAAGGCTTGTTTCTGGGTTTGTTTGTGTGTCTTCAATAACAAGTCCTACTCCATAATTTGAGCCTTTTTTGGAGAAATAGTCATTAACATCCTTGACTGCAATTTGTAATGCTGCGTTCTGAGATTCACCTAAAGATGACGAAGAACCGCTTAACGGTAGAAGAGCACCTAGTGTTATTGTCTGCTTTGAGTCAGATGGAGATGGAATAACTACTTCAGAATTTATGTTAGCAAATGAGAAAAAAGGCAACAATGATGGATGTAATGAGTAAGTTACAATTGCTAAAGCAATAATTGATATTATGGATATGGCGCTAATTAGTGCCATAGGACTGGCTAACTTCTTTCTTCTAGCATTTTTTTCTAATGTGGACTTTACAACTTTATCGAAGACAATCTTCTTAGATGATGTTGTTAATGAGCTTGAGCTTGAGATTAAGCTTGAGTCACGCTCCTTGTGTGTATAAGTTATAGAAAATTTGATATACCATAATAATCCCCCAGCTATAACCAAGTAATGAGCTGCAAAAAATATTGCTGATAGCCATAATTGATTTACTAAAGATGTGATAACGACAAGTGCAAACCAGCTGTCAGATATAGCTATTAAAAAAATGCCCAATGCCTCACATATCCAAGGTGTAAACCATAACGGTTCCCTTCTAAAGTTTACCAAAATAACAATTGCAGGAACCATCAAAATAGCATCCAAAATAGGATAAGCAACTATAACAGTAAACATTGCGATACCTCTTTGTGATGAGAGGTCAGAAAGATTTGCAGTAAAAGATATTATGTAGGCAAGAAATATTATACTGCCAATAGTACTAGGAATTAAAGATTTGATACTAAATTTGAATTTTTTATGGAATTCAATATATGTCATAAATAAATAACAAGCAAGAAATCCATATGCAGACAACCACAGAAAATCTGCTGCTGACGGAACAGGCGGTACTACTTCTAAGACAATTGCATATACTGCCCAGATAATATCTGCACATAGCCATAATGATAAACCTATAGCAAGAAGGACATGTGTCTTGCCATAGAGTCCATGAAGATGCTTTTGTCTATATAATGCAAATATTGCTAAAGCAGACGCAATTGATGCATTAATGGTAATTATCCAACTAGAGTAAAATTCCTTGCTTTTTATTTGTGCAAAAAAGATTATCGAATCTGAGAAAATAATTGCTATAATGAGTCCAATGAAAAGATTTCTTCGACTAAAGGTTATTTTGAAAAGCATATATTTATTCTATTAAATTATGTGTAATAGATACTGGTAATATTTGAACTCACTCATACATCTAGTGAGAGGATATAATCAATGATCAATGATATGTGCATGTGTGGTGTGGTATTTACTGAGACACCCCTTCGCTAAATCTTGTAACTGAGTTTCACCCTTATAATCCACCTGTAGGGATAGATTTCTTAGCTGACATTGACAAGTCCTGTCATTATTAGATGAACTGTGCAGTAATAATTGTATGGCCCAGGTTCATCGAAAGTGTGTTCAAAGGGCTGATTTGCGTTTAATAATCCCGAACTAAACTGTTTACCTTTGTCAGCGCTACCTTCTAGTCATCGTTTGTATGGGTGACTCCTTGGCTAATAGAGTCTCAACTTTATCCAAGTTTGCATTTACGTTATTTACTAATTCCTGAATATTTTCTATTGGTGATTTATCTTTTATAACTTGCCTCAATTGCTCTCTTAGCATTATTTCTGTATTTTTCTCTAACGCTTTATCGTGTTTCTCTAGCGGAGCTTCTATAAATTCAAAGTTATCTAAATACGCAGTTGAAGCAAGTTGTTGAGCACCTGTAAAGTTTTCGTTTCTATATTCGTTTATGGTTTGGTTTAACAAGGTTTTGATCGTAGAGATTATTTCTGTAGCTGTCTTCTGTTGCTGTGCAAAAGCTATGTTTGGGGCAATATATGTATGGAAAATAGGTGTTGTTGATTGCAGCACTGACCCTACGGTTAGTAGACCTGCAATAGAGAGAAATACCATAACAGGTTTAGTCAAATTTGGAATCTTTTCGTTATTTCCTTCCTTTCGTTTCATACTTACTTAGGGTAACCTAATTGTAGGATGCTATTTAAACTCTACCGATTCTCTATATAATTAGAATATTGATTAAATGATACACACACAAAATGGAGTAATATGAGAAATAGATCTCATTATCGATTTTTACGTTCAGTTAATTTTCTTTGTCATTTTAGTATTAGCTTGTTATCATAATTGTAAAATTATTCACATACAATATAATTGAAACAGCCTTTTTTCCTTTCTCTATATTGAATATTTTTTATTATTACTACTGCCTTTCATTAATCATTAATGGCAAGGAAAACCTGCAGCATGCCTCAAATCGTGATTAAATTCATGTATTAACATTAGCTGATCATGATTCAAATGAATTCCCATGGGTGTCGCTAATGCTTGTACCAACTGACCTTGGTCGTATCCTACGATAAACATGCTAAGCACGAAAATCGCAGCTAGTATCCCTATTGCTACTTTTGGTATGTTGCTATTTTCCTTAGCAACCTGTTTGATTATAAGTGACATTTGACTATCTCTCTGTCTCTTGTTTTCATAATATATAAGTGATCGGTTGGATTATCCAACTCTAACTATTATTTATTCCTGATATTGTAAATATATTGTAAATACAATTAAATGCCTCAAAGCTGTTATTGTTATTATATAGTGACTAACCATAGTGGCTATAAAAAAATATGCATATCTATGTTAAAGCGTTAACAAAAATTGCAAGTAGGTATGCTCCAAGTAGAATACTTTCTTTTGAACTAGTTCATATCTTCAAGGTGTTTCAGTTATTAGATAAGCGCGGACACATAAGCAGGACATTGTTATGCCAAGAACTGGGACTCGGTGAGGGTTCAGTGAGAACACTGGTCAAACACTTAAAAATGCAGAGCCTAGTTAAATCTACAAATGGTGGAACTCGAGCGACAGAAAAAGGAAAGGCACTCTCCTCAGAATTATTACAATCAATTCCATCTGAAGTCATTATGCCTAAATGTTCAATAGCACTAGGAAAATTCAATTATGCAGTTCTACTGAGAAACTATGATTTTGCAATCAGGTCAGGAATAGAACAAAGAGATGCTGCAATAAAAATAGGCGCATTAGGTGCTACCACACTATTATATAGGGAACATAAATTTGTAATGCCGGCAGCATATAACAACAACAATACTAATAATAACAATGATTTCTTACAAATCGAACCACACGTCGTTAATTTGTTAATTGATAAACTGAAACCCGAAGATAATGATGTAATAATAATAGGAAGTGATAACGAAAGTTTAAGAGCTGCGGAATTTGCTGCAAAAAATGCAGCACTGTATACCATTACGAATCATGAGACACATAAAGAATTTACTAATTAGTGCTCCAAAATAGCATCATAGTATCTGATTATGTCATTGCATTTCAGTACTAAAGTTACCAATTAAAATACGATTAGCAAGCAAACGCTTTTGTGTTAATCAGATTTGAAT
>JBKPEX010000095.1:0-2759 GCA_046728625.1 Thermoproteota archaeon | reverse complement strand
GCCTTTATCTTGGATTTGCTGCGCTTTCTGCATGGTGGCTTTAATACCATTGCAGAGTGGTTAACTGAGGCCGGAGAGTAAAAGTATTGTCATCTACATATACTTCATAAGTGTAAGCTGCTGATTTGTCTTATCGGGTTTTTTCTCGCTGATTTTATTGTTGATCCAGCTACTTGCAACCAAATCGGGAAAACCAAAAGATATGCCTTTGCGCAAAACCATTTCTTTTAGATTCTTAAGTGTTTCTTTGGAGTAAGATTCGTCTGCTAGAATATTATATCCAGATCGAAGAGGTTCTGTAAAATTGAAAATCCTTTTGTATAAGTGGATTCTATCTTTCATTTTCAGCAATTCGAGCATTGTTTTCATTCTTTCCCATATGTCTGCTCTTAACCTTAAAATACAGCCAAAAACGTTACGAACCCCTGCCTTGATACAGCGGTCAAGTATAATTTCTATCTCATCGGGTAAATCTGTTACAAGTGGTATGATGGGATCTATATTCACAACGCAGCGTACTCCAGCATCGCTAAATTTCTTTATTGTAGCAAATAATGCGTATGCTGGGGGTGTGCCCGGTTCAATAATTCGTCTGATTCTTTCTTGAGAAGTAGTAATTGACCATACTAGGAAGCAATTATCTTTGTACTGTTTATGAAGCTCTAAATCTCTACATATTATAGTTGACTTTGTAAATATGTAGTAAGGAACATTATACTTTTGCAATACCTTAATACATTTTCTTGTTAATTCAAACTTTAGTTCTGCTGGCTGATACGCATCTGTAGCCGATGAAACCATCACTGGTCCTATTTTTTCAGCTTTCCAGCGCTTCAGTTGATTCTCTAGTATTTCAGGGGCGTTACTTTTGGAGTATATCTTGTCATAAAAATCAGGCGACCATTCGTAAGTTGCATAACAATAGCCACATCGATGATGACATCCCTGGTAGGGATTTATAGTAAGACCTTCATATTGTCTAACGATAAAAGAACGAAGCAGGGACTTACTCTGTTTTGGTTCAATCCTGGGTGCTTCTTTGCCGTACCATAGGCTCAACACAAGAACTATGAAATGATACATTATAAAGATCAGAACCTAGATGGGGGAGGGAGAGATTATAGGGTGAGATAAATAATCAGGGCACTGCCACAATCTGAGTTGAGGATGTCTGTGATTACACTGATGCCAGTCTTAAACATATACATAGCAGTACCTTAGGATGCTCTGCCTTGCAGATTGAATTCCAAATGTTTGCACTTTACCAATCTGCTTGTGTCGAACATATTCTCATGCATTGGTTAGGCAAATAAATGGCTAATGAATGGTGAATTATTGTTGGAACAGCAACCACAATTTCTATATTTAACGACGATCGGATGGAAAAGCGGCAAAGAGCACAAAATAGAGATATGGTTTATTGTATTCAATAATAAATATTATGTAATGTCAGAGAATGGATCTGACGCACACTGGGTACGTAACATACTAAGCAATCCAAAAGTGTTAGTATCAATAAATGACGAAACTTTTGAAGCTAACGCACGAATAGTTGATAAAGGAACAGATCTCAAACTTGTAGCCGAGGTTTCAAACAGAATGTATACAAAATACAAGTGGGACGCTGGATTAATTGTAGAGATAACTAGTAGAGCGATATGTTGAAAGTATTTTCGGATGGGTTCCTACCATCTAACCAATCTGTGAATTGCTGCTTTCCAATCTGTCATTATGATGGAAGACCTCCACAGATATAAGCATAGATCGAATGTCTACCACAGCTACAGCCAAAACGAGTCTCAATCACTTCTTCATTACAGCCTTCAACATCCGTACGACGGAATTTTTAATAATTAATTTATTCTTTTAATCATGGCGAGTACCGAAGTATAATCTTATCAAAGGTGATTTTTATGCTATAATTGCAACCAGAAGACCACGGAATCACTGCATAATGAATATGCTGAGTTCTTTTTTAGCTGTCATTGTTAAACAATCGTCATAGGTCCGTAGTCGACGTTGAAAGCTTTAAAATGTTTACCACGTATTTAATTTAGAAGTATACCTTCATGGACACTTTTGAATGTATAAGGACCAAATTTGACGTAAGGGAGTTTAGCCAAAGAGATGTTACACATGATATAAAATTAAAAATAATTGAAGCGGCCAGGTTAAGTGGAACCGGTCTTAATACTCAACACTGGAGATTTATTGTAGTACAGAATAAAGATAACCTTCGGAGGTTAGCAGAAGACAGTACAAGCGGTAGTTGGGTTGTAGGTGCCAACTTTGCAGTAATAGTATTGACGAATCCTAAATATAGTTATCATTTGATCGATGCCGGAAGAGCGTTGCAGAATATGCAACTGGCGGCGTGGAACGAGGGCGTAGCATCTGGGATCTTTACAGGAATAAGACAAGAAAAGCTTCGTAATGATTTCGGGATTCCAGATGACTTACTTGCTACAGTCATAATAGGTTTTGGATACACTGCAAGAAATCTTTCGCAAATGAGAAAGAACCGGATGTCACTAGATAAATTAGTTTACTATGAGCGTTATACATAATCTTAAAATCACAATGATCGAAAACCAAGCAGATAAATGTGTAAACATATCAATTAAAATTTCTAATGCGACAGTAAATTAAGATTCGTCGTAACAACGGGTAACAAAAACCTAGAAAAAAAAGATAATCAAGTAGGAAGAACCCATGGCGATGAATCAAATCAAAAAACATTGAAGTTACCAGAAATAAAG
>JBKPEX010000078.1:0-4143 GCA_046728625.1 Thermoproteota archaeon | reverse complement strand
AATATGAACCGATAGCTAAGGAACTTAAGAAAGGAGCCGACGAAGTTATTTCAAGATCCAATGTTAGATTAGAATAGCTAGCAGTTATACTGGTAGCTGTAGAACAGGAAGATGACAGAACAGTTGTTGGGCTAGCCGTCGAGGAAATTCAGAATTTCTGCCGGACTGTCAAAACAAATAGAATATTGCTTTACCCTTACTCTCATCTGAGTTCAAACCTTGCAACTCCCGGAATAGCCACCCAAATTATAGACTCTATAGAGGAAGAAGTAGGCAGGCTGCCTTTAGACGTACACAGAGCGCCCTTTGGATGGACCAAGGGTTTTAATATCAAAGTTAAGGGCCATCCGCTTGCTGAGAGTGCCAAGGCACTAGTCAACCCAAATAAGCATTCTTCATCTGCGGATGCCCTTTCCAATTCACAAGACAAAGGTTATTCAATGGCTTTGAATGCAGAAGAAGAGCTAAAGTCCTTTTGGTATATTCTAGAACCGAACGGGGAATTGATCCCAGTAAACGACTATAAATACAAAAACGATGGCGAGAATTTACATGCTCTTGTAACTTACGAAATGGCAAAAGAAAGAAGGATCAATGGAGAGCCCGCTCACGTCAGGTTAATGAAAAAAATGGGCATTGCAGACTACGAGCCTGCCTCGGATTCGGGAAATCTTCGCTTTTATCCCAAGGGAAAATTAATGAAATCTCTAATTGAGCAATATGTCACAATGAGGGTCATCCGGTATGGCGGGATAGAGGTGGAAACACCAATAATGTACGATTCAAAGCATCCCTCAATGGAAAGCTATTTTAATCGTTTTCCCGCGCGCCAATATAATATCATAGGGGACAAAAAGAGGCACTTGTTCCTGAGGTTTGCGGCTTGTTTCGGACAGTTTCTGATGGCAAGAGACTTTCAACTATCATACAAACAACTCCCATTGAGGCTGTATGAACTTACACGTTACAGCTTTAGAAGAGAAAAAAGTGGAGAGCTAGCAGGTCTACGCAGGCTAAGGGCATTCAGCATGCCTGATTGTCATGCATTATGCAAAGATATGCATCAAGCAAAGGATGAATTTCGTCAGAGGTTCGACCTATCGCTAGATGTCATAAATTCTCTAGGCCTGTCGATTACAGAAGACATCGAAATGGCCATACGCTTCACAGAAGAGTTCTATAATGAGAATAAAAATTTCATAAAAGAAATAGTATCGTTGTTCAATAGGCCAGTCCTGGTGGAAATGTGGAAGGAAAAGTTCTTCTACTTTGTATTGAAATGGGAGTTTAATTTTATTGATACTATGAAAAAAGCATCAGCTCTTTCTACAGATCAAATAGATGTTGAAAATGGACAACGTTATCAAATAACTTTTGTTGATGAAAGGGGAGGCAATAAACATCCCATTATATTACATAATTCTCCTAGTGGGGCGATAGAACGTGTAATATACGCCTTGCTCGAGAAATCTGCCAGAGTATCTAAATCTGGCCAAAAGGCATCTTTTCCCCTATGGCTCAGCCACACACAAGTTCGAATAATTCCTGTTAGCAAGGAACATCTGCCTCATTGTGACAAGTTATGTAACGAGTTGTCGAGTAAATTGATTAGAGCTGATGTAGATGACAGAGATGAATCTATTAGCAAAAAAATTAGAGAGTCAGAAACCGAGTGGATCCGCTATACCCTTGTAATAGGAAATAATGAATTACAAACCGGAACACTGGTTGTTCGAGACAGAGATCTTACACAACAGCGAAAACTTCAACCACAACAATTAATCGATGAGATTCACAGTCAGACAGTAGATAAACCACACATGCCGCTAAATTTACCAAGATACTTATCAATGAGGCCTATAATTACGGGATAGAAATTGTCTTTTGTACTCTGTTTATGTAAACGAGCTCAGGACTTGGATTAAATCACATCGCAGTAGTTGTGAACGAGATGGATGATTGTATGGACGCATATAATATTGGCAGGGGGGAATTCATTTGCGAATTACATATTCCCTACACAGTATTCTTAATAGGGTATGAGCTGCAAGAGCTGCTTCCCTATAATCATTATTTTTCAGTCCCACCTCTACTAAATCCAAACCTATTAGCTTAGCTGACTTGCTGATGCTTTTAATTATTTGCACAATTTCAAAAGGATTCAGCCCGAAAGGTTCTGGAGTTCCAGTACAAGGAACGTATGCTATATCATAAACATCAATATCAAAGGTAATGTAGATCTTCTTGTCCTTTGTTCGCCTCGTTAGATACTCAAGCACATCCTCAATTCGTCTATGAATATTCCATGCATCAAATGTAATAACTTTGTTATCTTCTGCTATTTTGTTTTCGCAGAGATCTGCCTGCCTTATTCCGATCTGAATAAGGTTGTTACCCGGTATGTAACTATCATTTAATAAGTGATAAAAAGGAGTAGCATGAGACATTGCTTTACCCTGATATTGTGGCTTCATATCCCTATGCGCATCAAAATGTATTATAATTGGATTTTCCTGAGCAAGTGTCTTTATAGAGTAATAAGAGATGGTATGTTCCCCTCCTAGGACCAGAGGCAGCTTCAGGTTTCGATACAAGGCCAACGTAGCTTGCGCAATAGAAATACCTAAATCTGAAAATATAAAACCGCTGTCCGTCGACTTGTTTTTTTTTTGTTTGGCAGAATTAGGGATTTTGATGTCTCCTAAGTCGTAGATTTTGGCATTATGAAAGACGTCTATATTTTCGTCGAAAACGAAATTTTCGATCAGGTTTGCAGAGGTAAGCCTAATAGCTTCTGGTCCTCTATTAGTTCCCTTTCCAAAGGAAGTTGTAATGTCCAAGGGGATCCCATATACAACAATATTTGATTTATCAAAAGAAACCTTTTCTGGTATATCCCCAAAGCTACACTTCGCTCTTGTTTTTTCAGGGATAATGAACTTATCCTCTAGCAATTCGAAGCAACTTTTCATTTGAATGTTATCATAAATACTAATGATTAATGTTTTTCTCAACCATACATGCCCGATAGTTCCTTCTCTGTTCTCACCTTTCTAATTGAACATTCCCTAACCAATAATGCATTCAGACCTTTAGCATAAACTGGTTCAGGAAGGGTAACAAGTTTACTAAAACAAATATATCAATAGTCATACAATAATTACCAATAGCAATGGTGCTGAACCAAGAGAAAGATGCTCACTTCAACCCAGTAAATTCAAGCAGTATGCCAATTAAGAAAAGACTTCGCAAAAGATATAACAAGCTAGTTGTAATTGATCTCGAGAAGAGAGCCACTCTTCGCAATATGATAAAGCAGAGCACGTTTTGCGAACATAAACAGATTTATACGCAAGCTAACGCGATCTGCAGACGGATGTCATCTTCTTACGAAGAAGGAAAAATTTCGTTGGAACAGGCTGTAGATCTGATGATCGAGGCTCACAATGAGATGAGCCATAGGAAGTTGCCAAAAGAGATCGTCAGTGATCAAATGAATAAACTCTTGGATAAGCTCGAAAGAGGAGAAAAAGCCTCTGTTAAGATCAGCATGACTGATATCAACCCATCCAAGATTATTTCTGATAAAGAAATCAATTCCAACGGTGCCGCGAATGACGAAAAGCTTAACAAATATTCAGAAAGCTATTGGTCTGAAGTTATCTAGGCCGACACGTTTTGGTTATGGGATACCTTATCAAGTCAATCAACAGCATGAAATGCTAAGCATGCATTGCTTGTTCTAATATTCACTATACAGAGATTGTTGAACTGGTAGCTATTTGTAAAGGTCCTGTCTTCTGAAAAGTTACCTTTTAGTGTAGGAATCAGAAGAATATCATATATTGAAGCGTATGAAAGATCGCTTGCAAATTTTTTTGGGCGCAATGACGATCACTGCGTTAAATCAACTATACTTTTCCTGATTACTACTTTGGCCTCTTGTGAAATATTATATTGGTCCAATATCTCAGTGGGCTTTCTTATTAGCATATTTCTGAAGTCAGGTTCACTAGCTGCTTTAAGCAGAATTTCGCTAATGATCTCAGCGTCCTTCTGTTTAGGATCCAAGTAACAGCACAATCCGTCTCCACATTATATATGTATTGCTGATGTGGGGTTCGCAAAATTGATAAGAACTTT
>JBKPEX010000409.1:0-4803 GCA_046728625.1 Thermoproteota archaeon | reverse complement strand
ATCGTCGCTACCATGTATGACATTATAGTTCGTTTCATTCAGAACATGGCTAGAAGCTAAACTATTTATGTGAAACTCTTATTTGTACTAAAAAGATGTATTTACGCTATTAATTGGAACTATCCATTAGTAAAAGTAATTATTGTTCTATGCATTTGTACATGGGTGGCCAGCGTCAATCAGTTACGTTGTAATCTAACGCCATAAATATAGATTTCCAAGTTTTATAGAATTTGTCTTAAATGAAGAAGAGTGGTAAGAATTATTAACTATATTGATAGTAATTATTGACAAATCTTGGTACAGTTAAATTCAAAGCAGCTCAATAAGGAATATATGAGTAGAACCAGACGGTAATGACATTAAACGAAATGAAGATAGCTATTGTCGGCGCTGGAGTGGCGGGTAGTTATCTTGCTCACGTGCTTGCAAGGCAGGGTAACGATATAAAAGTTTTCGAAGCATCTCATGAAGTGAGCCATTGGCCAGTTTGTGCATGGGGGGCGTCGAAGCATATCCTCACAGAATTTTCAGATAAAGCAGGACTGAGATTTGATGATTATATTTATCATGAAGGAAAAACTCTCAGGATGGAATTACCTGGAAAGAAGGTAGAATATCTTGATCTCAAAGGATTAGTCACCTACAATAAGCAGCGATGGGAAGCAGACCTCTTAAAAAATGTCGATATAAAATACGGTGTGAGATGTACCGCTGAGTCATTTCCATTTAATGAATACGATTATGTGGTAGACTGTACCGGTCTACACCGCTCCCTTCTTCCAAAATCAAATCAGGATTTTTTAATCCCGGCTTACGAATACCTTGTAAAAAATATCGGTGACGTTACTGATTTTTATGTTATTGGTTATAAGGGTGCACGAGGCTATTTTTGGTTTTTTCCGTTGCAGGATGGAAACGGCTATGTAGGGGCGGGCGATATAGATAAGAAATACTATGGAATAAACGAGTTTTTTGAACAACATCCTGAAGCCATAGTCGTGAAAAAGATAGGTAGACCTATACGACTTGCCCCGCCCAAACGAATGGAGCCGTTCTGCCACAAGAATGTAATAGGAGTGGGCGAATCCATAGGCTGTGTTTTTCCGATGTTAGGTGAGGGCATAATTCCATCCCTACTATGTTGTAAGATTTTTTTAGAAGTTTTCAATCAGAACAGTGGGAAGTTCGATGCACACAAATATCGAAATAAAGTATTGAAAGCATTTCATTATTATGATGATGTCTACAGAATAGTGAAATTAAAGATGAACGGCAAATTGAACACTGTCAAACACTTTGGTTTGTTGATGAGCATGTACAGGAATATGAAAAAAGAGGAGCTGCGCTTTGGTTTTGAAATCAGCTTCGAGAAAATGACAAGGCTTGTAAATGCGTTATGACGGCAGTATTACATTATTTCTCATTCCTGGATTACCCATGGAAATCGGGTGGGGAATATTGCCTGAACAATGGACGTTATGATGATTTTTCATTGGGGAAGGCGCTATTACTATTTGCTTCTTTTTTATTCTCTCCTGTAGATATCGTTGCGTAGCTATCTTTGCGTCTCATTATTTTCAACAGATAACTTCTCATCTGCTGCTTCTCCTCTTCTGTTACCCTTCCATCAATCAGGTCTATTAGGAATAAATTTATGGTTGCTCCTATTTGGTTTTGGCTAAATAATGCCTCTGCCTCTACACTGAATTGATTTTTTCTATGCCAGAACCCTATAATCATACCAAGAGGAACATATATTATCACAAAAACTAACGCAAATACCCATATGCTGTCAAAAATCGAATGGACGGCAGGGACTTTGTCTATTAGGAGTTTGTATTGGATGGTAACGAAGTTGGCAAAAGTCATTAAAAAGACAAGATATATGCTGTGGCCATTTCTGAAATCGAGCCAGCGTCTTTTAATCCAGTTATTGCTACCTGGTCTAAAATATTTCGGGAATGAAGCCTTTGTCAATAACTACCGATCGATGACCCGTAATTTTTTCCTTTTGTATGTTACGATTCAAAGGGAAACTGTCATAATACGCTTCATATTTAAAATTGTCGCACATTATAGCCAAAAAATCGCAAGATTGGTATTTGTTTAATCTAGATCATCAGATTTTTGGTTAATTTTTAGTAATGGGCAATTATGGGTGGTTTATTAACAACATGCAAATAAATATTTGAGTACTCAACTTGCAAAAAGCAACAAAACTAAACCGTAAGAGACTCACTATCTCGACGTTAGGCTCGCATTGCTCACTTCAACTTCTCAAGGGAGCAAAAGATGAGGGTTTTAGAACACTCTTGATTTCTGAAGAAAGCAGGCTTGGATTCTACCAGAGATTCAATTTTATCGATGATATATTTGTAGTAAAGAACTTCAAAGAATTTTTGGCTGAGCCATGTCAAGAGTACCTTACAAGAAAAAATGCAATACTCATACCTCATGGAACGCTAATTGCTTATCTGGACAATGAACAGATAGAAGGCATAACTGTTCCTATTTTTGGCAACAGATGGATACTACGTTGGGAGGCTGACCGAAAGTTAAAACAGAGATTAATGGAGGAATCAGAATTGAGAACTCCAAAAATAGTTGAATCAAAAGAACGCATTGATAAACTCTGTATAGTGAAATTGCATGGTGCAGCCGGCGGCCGCGGTTATTTTTTAGCATGGAACAAAAAAAGTTTTGAAAACGCTGCAACCAAACTGATCCAAAATAAGGTGATCGAAAGTGAAAGCGAGCTATATATTCAAGAATACATTATCGGCGTACCAGTGTATCTACAATTTTTTTATTCACCGATTACACACAAACTAGAACTTATGGGAGTAGATAGAAGATATGAATCCGATATTGATGCTCTAGCAAGAATCCCTGCTCAACAGCAATTAGAAGTATGCATAGAACCCTCGTACAATGTAATTGGGAATTCGCCACTTGTCCTAAGAGAATCGCTTTTACCAGAAGTATATTCGATGGGTGAGAAATTCGTACAAACAACAAAACGACTGGTCGATCCTGGAATACCCGGGCCGTTTTGCATAGAAGGAGTTTACGATCGCGATGGAAAATTTACTGCCTTTGAATTTTCTGCGAGAATCGTTGCGGGAACAAATATGTTTCTGGATGGCTCGCCTTATTCGGGGTTGGTTTTTGACAAACCCATGAGCATGGGAAGAAGAATAGCCAATGAAATAAAATTGGCAAGAGATAAGGCCGCCCTAAGAAAAGTGCTAACATAGAGAAAAACAGGCGAATCAAGTATGTTGGGCGCACTTGCTTTTCGCATAAACCCTTTACTTTTAAATTTGTTGTTCTTGAAGAGACAATATATGATAGTCATTAAGTTGCTTATTCTATAAAAGAGGTCAATATTTGACTACTCTTGTTAATTCTTCAACCGCCGGTCATCTTGGTAAAGTTATTGCTTTTTCCTATAGTCTTTACATATTCAATATTTGAGAGCGCAACATTTGCAGAATCACTGACCTCCTTACTGGTATCCGATAAGGCCTTTTCTAGCACATTGCGACTACTTTCTGATCCTATAACTCCTAAAGCAATTGCCGCCTCATGACGTACAAATGGATTAGGATCAGTTTGTACTGCCTTCGAAAGTGCCTCAATCGCACTCGTGAAACCTAATTGTCCCAGCGAGAAAGCTGCTTCATGCCTAACCAATGCGTCATTGTCATGTTCAAGTACGTCTGCAATCTCCCTTATTGAGTTTTCTCCGGAAATGCTCGCAATTATACAAACTGCGCGAGTTCTTATCACAGTATCGCTGTGATGAAGCAAATTTTTAAAATAATGGTCATTTTGTTTTTCAAATTCCCTTTCCATTTCTCCAAGCAATATAGTTCTATTATAGGATATATTCTGCATGACTGTTACAATTAAGCAATAAAAACATATTAACCTAAAGCTGCTTGTATCAGAAATTCACGGGCCTAACACTAAATCTATTTCAACGTTTCTCCCTGAGCTCAGGAGCAAAGGGCCTCTTTAATTCATACATCAGATACCTTATAAATAAAACAAACAATATCATATCTTAGCATATACAGATGTTTTTTTGTATCAGGTAAGAATTTGAGTATGTCAAGGCTAGGGGTGTATCTTTAATAATAGTCCAATATACATGAACTTGATATTATGCGTTTAAGATACTGGCGCTTAGGTATCACTGACGTAATGGAAACCAAATACCCTACAGAAAAAGCTAATAATTGGGAAATCAAATGCACATTAGGTGAATATGAACATTTTGGAGTGTTCTGGTTTAAATACGGAACACCATTTGACAAAGAACCCATTTATGGAATATGCTTTTACTATAACGATATTCCTAAACAAACAATTGATGATATTTTAGAATTTTTGACCTCGAAATTCGGGGGGAAAGCACTCTTTCGTCAAAGTAGAGTATTTTTACAAGGCTCTAAGGAATTCGCTGACCCGAAGTCTATAGGGACGCTTGCAAACGAATTGAGTTTGAAATTTAGAGCCCCTGTTGAAATAACAATCGAGTTTGAAAAAGTAACAAAAGATGAACATGATAAAAATGCATTTAATTTTCCCCTAGGTAAGGCATTGCCTATAGAAGGACCGGATTAAAGGATCTGATTTGATTCGAGCAAAAAGCTAGTTAGGGTTGCTTTACAATCTGGTGGAAACGATTTATAAAATCAAGGTATATACGTGGTTTTATTGCAGACCTGTTATAAAATTGATATAAGCGAATCAACATATCATTTGGGAAGCGCCTATGCAGAGTATAGATAA
>JBKPEX010000346.1:0-9060 GCA_046728625.1 Thermoproteota archaeon | reverse complement strand
GTACGATGATTAATGGCTGCTAATATAGATGGATTATCGTAATTCACAAAATGTTCTCCAAATAAAATAATCTTCGCTGGTGCAGAAGCGACAGCTGAAGTTGTTCTTATAATACTAGTGATCTGAGTCATACAAAAATAATTGATGAATATCCAACAACAGCTTTAGTATCTCCTGTGACATCTCCACTTGTAGCATATTTTAGCAATTCACCTCTTGTAGCTCCCATACTTTTCGAAGCTGCCATTACCGAGGCAATTGCACCATAGCCACAAGCAGAAATACCCAATCTCTCCAATATGAGATAAAATTTTGAAATATCCAACGATAGAATCGTTTGAATTAGTTCGCTGTCTTTTCTATGCGCCTCACTATTTGGCTCATAGTGAGTAAAATCAGAAGACGCGAGCAGTAGAGTACTTGTACCGGTTATTGATTTGGCTATCGACTCCCCTAATTCGAATGCAGTTTGCTTGTCTTGTGATATCAAAATAATGGGAACAATTTTGAACATATTTCCTTTTATATATTGAAGGAATGGGATCTGAACTTCGAGGCAATGATCTTTGCTGTGCGCAAAATTGTCAAAATCAACTATCCCAGATTTTTTTGAAATTTTCGAAGATAAGTCATGTTCGATTTCGACTTGCCCAAACGGTGTTTGCCATACTCCATCGTTCATCGACGCTACATCTATCCCAAGGCCGTAATGATTAGGGCCTATCATCACTACGTTGTCAAACGGCATGGACGAAATCTCATAAAAACCATTTGCAGCTACGCTGCCAGAATATGTATATCCTGCATGAGGAGAAACTATGCCGTAGATTCTCCGTTTATATTTTGAAGGAGGCAGCCCAGCGGGCCCAAATCGGGTATCTTTAAAAGATGCTTCAAGAGTCTTTTCAAGTTCGACAGGACTTTTTGGATAAAAAATTCCAGCTACTGACGGCATCCTTGTGAACATTCTTTAAGAAATCTCTTCGACTAATTTGGTCTCGAAATCATCTATTGATAACCGCATTTCTTTATCTGACTTGATATTTCCTTGCTTCTTTAGAACCTCTCTTGCAAGAAGCCAATATATAGTAGCCAAGGCTTTTCTCCCTCTATTATTCGCAGGAATCACTAGATCGACTTTCGACGTCACATTATCGCTGTTAGAAATTGCGATTACCGGGACTCCAGCCCTAGTAGCCTCCAAAACAGCCTGTTGATCTGCTTGCGGATCAGTCACAATGACTATTTCTGGCTCCATATAATTTGGAAGCGAGGGATTTGTAAATGTACCAGGCATAAATCTTCCAAATAACCCAGTAGCTCCTGTAAGCTCACAGAACTTTTCTACCGGAGTTTTACCGTACTCGCGAGCGGAGGTAATTGCAACTCGTGATATATTTGTGCGGCCAACAAATTTTGCTGCAACATCGATTCTCGCAAGCGTTTTACTGATATCAAGTATGTATAGTCCCTCTGGGTTGGCTCTAACTATAAACGGTGTCATATATTTTGTTTTGACAGGAGTACCCACACGAATGCCTGTCGAAAGGATCATTTTTTCAAGATTATCAAAGTCATGAGCATATTGATCCTCTTCGGTTTGATTCGTACTTTCAGATGTAATAGTTTCTAAATTTCCTTGGTTTTCTTGGTTATTATTAGAACTGGAAGTATCTTTATCATCGTTGTTAGTGTTTACGTTATCGCCTTCTTCAAATTCTCTGAATTCAGTAGTATCGTGGTTACTAGATATATTTTCGGACTCTATATTGTTGTGGTCACTCATATTAACTGATGGACAATTCAGTCATGCCTTCTATTAAACCATGCTCTGATATTCGCAAAAGTTCATTTAACTTTGAAATGCGCTCACCTCCTACTATTCCGGATTTTAACATTTTTGAATCAGTGGCAATGGCTATATGGGCAAGATGAGAGTCAGTAGATTCACCTGATCTATGGGATGTGATAATTTTAAGATTATTTTGGTGGCATTCATGAGCAAATTTCATGGCATCAAATAGACTGCCTGCCTGATTTACCTTCAAAATTGCGGCGCTGCATGCGCCATATTTGACTGCTTCTTTAACTCGTAACGCATTTGTGACAAGCATATCATCACCTGTCACTAGGCACTTAGGATTAGCTCTTGTTATCTCGGACATTCCGGTAAAATCCTCTTCGTTTACCGGATCCTCTACATAGATAAGATTGTACCTCTTTATCATATTATTTACAAACTCAATTTGTTCATCTGTGTTGCGAAATAATCCTTGTCTAGAATAATTATAGCCCTTTTTTTCACCTTCCCACAGAGAGGAACTTGCAAAATCAACTCCAAGAGACATATCTTTACCGATACTGAAACCACAGTTCTCAACAGCTTTCTCGGCTAATTCTAATGCCTGATCATTACTTAGGCGAGGAGCCCATCCTCCTTCATCGCCTCTACCGTTCGTAAAATTTCTATCTACATATTCAATAGTCTTACGCATTTCCTTATGTAATTTAACATTCATCTCAAGGGCCTCCATTATTGTTTTAGCGCCTATAGGGCAAGCTAGGATCTCCTGTATGTCTGGTGTACCAGGGCCAGCATGAGCCCCTCCACCCAAAATATTACCCAACGGAAATGGAAATCTATGAGTTCCTTTTGGAGCAAGCAATTCATACAAAGGAGTATCTAGTGCCATAGCAGCAGAGTCAACTGCGGCGATGCTCACTGCATAGGCCACAGCTCCTCCAATATTAGTATATTTATCGGTATCGTCAATAGACTTTAAAACTTCAAAAACCGACTGTGTATCTTTAGCATCAACGCCTATGAATTTTCGAGTATTTTTATTCAGTAATTCTAGTGATTTTGTAGGATCGTCGTCTCGAAAACTTTGAGATTCATGCTTTCCGACGCTTGCTCCTGATGGCGCACACGCTCTAGCAACGAATCTTTTGTCAGTAGTAACTTCTACTTCTATGGTTTTATCTCCTCTACTGTTGAAAATAATTCTAGCTTTAATATCAGAAATTAAAGGCATCTTCTTGCCTAATCTATCTGTCCTTGGACCTCAGACAGCCTACGTCTCAGAGCTTCATAATAAGGGATTACCTGATATATGGTTTCCACCGTAGACACAAACATACGTCTACAACAGTAACGCTTCATATTTAGAGAATCCATTACTTTGGAAGGATCTTCGCCTGCCTTTACTCTGTTTACATATTCACCATGTTTATGTGCAATTAAATTGCCACACGTAAAGCAACGGACAGGTACAAGCATCAACGATGATGTAATTAAGCGCTATAAAAACTATACATATTACAAATAATTATTATCAAATGGATTTGAAATATGCACTTATGTAAATGATGGAATTGAATTATATAGTTAATATTGATAGGAATATATCATGGTACTGTGAGGCAATATTCAAATTAGCCAAAAGAATCTTTGTAATGACAAGCGGGAGTCGCCCAGCTTGGCCAAAGGCGTAAGACTGAGGCTCTTATCCCTCAGGGGTTCGTGGGTTCAAATCCCATCTCCCGCATTTCTACCTTATTTCAAAAAAAGAGAGGTTCGTGATACTTTATCATGATACAAACAAGACGCGCTTAAGTGGGAGTTTCCATAGTATGTTTATCTTATTCAATAGATATGTATTTATTTCTATATATCTGTTAATGGGAAGATTAATTTAATGAATATACTATCCATACATATCCAAGAGTTAGTAAAATTATTTAGTTCAATCTTCCTCTAAGTGCCAGCCGTGAAAGAACAGCTCTATAAGTTATCTTGTCTTATTTATAGCTAAGTACTATACATGTCTTTTTTTTTGATAATATCACTTGTTGGCATCATTGCCACGATATTTACACTTTGTAGCACTGTTCCTCAGATAGTTAAAGGTGTTAGAACGAAAAAAATGGATGACGTGTCAGTTTGGCTTATACTTGTTCTTATCATTGGACTTTCGTTTTGGGTGATTTATGGCATATTCAGAAGCGATATGGTAATAGCTGGAGGAAATTCAGCAGGCGTGACGCTCAATGCAATCCTGTTAGTTTTGAAAATAAAATATTCTAGACATCCAATGAGTTAGTTCTCCTAGAAGCACTAAAATAAAATTCAAAAAATAGTCATATATAAGTCGAATACATCGTAGAATTCTGTTATTTTGAGACTATAGCATGATAATAATATTCTATTCCATTCAAACCGAATCCTCTAACCCGTCTTATTTTACCTTTCTTAGTCAAATGTATTATCGCATACTGCACTTCACGTTGGCTTTTATTACTACCGATCTCTTTTTCTAGATGCTTAGTGGTAATTTTTCCACTTTTATTTTTAATAGCAGAATACACTAATTCGTCAATACCTTCTTCTTTCAATTTTCTGTTTATCTGCAGAATCTTGTTACTATTGGTAGTGCTATCGTTATTGGTCATATAATAAATCATGTAGAAAATTCAGATTAAAAATAATTCAGACTAAATTAATTTAGCTTAACAATATGTAAAGTTGATCTAGATGGTAATGACATTTCTATAAATCAATTTCTGCTCATAGTATAGTAATATCGATATTAATTGCATTAAAGACATCAAAAAAAGGGTTGAAGTAAGTCGAGTATAATTCTAATTAATCATTATAACTAGTAACGCTATGATGCGAAAATCTACAGCAGTATTACAAGAATACAAGTAGCACATCAAAGAGAATAAAATATGATAGGAAATATGGTGTATCTGATGATGGGATTCGCAGTACCTATCTAGGACTAGAGGCTGCGTGGGATTCCTACAGTATGTAAGATTCGTGATAAATCAGTACAGCCAGTTGTTTTTGTCGAGTATTGAAGGGTTTAGCCATCACAAACTGTTCCTATAATTAGTATCGACAACTAATTTTGGCTCCCTCTTCCCTCTTCCATTAGAGACTCTAATATCTTTGAATTAACTTCGTCCATATTCAAGTTTTCTTTTAGATAAGTAGCGAAATCAGTAGGAGTAATGATCCCCTGAGGTTGGTTGATATCGTTATCTTTTACAACAAGTAAGTGCCTTACTCTATTCTGTATCATTACGTCTGCGGCTGCTTCCACTGGCGAGCTGGAATCAATGGTAACTATAGGAGAAGACATTATGTGTTGTATTATCATACTTTTGCTACTTGCGTCATTAACACATACTTTTCTTACCAGATCACGTTCCGTAACTATGCCTGTAGGCTTGTCATTATTGTCAATTACTACTAGAGAACTTACGTTTTTGTCTCTCATTTTCTTTGAAGCTTCTTGAGCTGAACTTGATACGTCAATAGTTTCAAGTTTTTCAGTCATTACTTTGCCTATTGATGTTGTCATGTCGTATTAAGTGAAAAATTAAAGGATGACGATATAAATAGATTTAACAACAAGGTTATCATTTAGATTTTATAACATACTGAATCAAGCATAATGTAATGATGATGATGATGATGACTTGTCGAACGCATTACATTATGCTCTGCGTGTTGGTTTGTTGCTTGCCTGCTTTCCATGTCAGATAGCATAGTCTTTCGTGAAGATATACCTTCTTAAGTTCATGCTTTTTATTTTTCTTTAAGATAAAAAACTATCTCCCTAAAAGATGGATAATTATTTCATCCAGTCTTGCTCTTCTAGATATTCGATTAATTTCATCAATTCTTCAATTCTTGCTTTGCCGCCAGCATGATTTACACAGCTTGCAAAATGCTCCAGGATCTGTTCATGTTCCTGATTTGATATAGTATTTCTTTCATCGATTAAATCAAAGAAATCATCTTCTTTTTTAGTATGATCAGTTATGAATATGGCATATGTTTTCAAAAATCTTGCTATAGGTTCATTTGAGCTGATACCATTCTTCCATGTTGCCAACTGAGCTGAAAGCATCGTAGCAATTCTTCTAGAGAATTCATGTTCAACTGTAAATTTGTAGATTTCCTCTGAAAATCCATCATCCTTCTTCGCATCAGTTGCTGGAAAATATACCTGCTCTTCCTTTCTATGATGAAGCGTATCAATGAATTCGTCGATCACAAGAGATATGATCTTAAGATGTTCAAAAGGAATGTCTTCATGACAATACAGTCTTTCAGAACATCTTTGAGCTATATCTCTTATTCTTCTTATGAGGATATGCTCTTGTTTAAGGTTCGTTGTTGCGTTCAATAAATTAGTTTATAACACATTTCACGTATTATTGTATTTAACGTCTTCCCTTCTTGTACACAAAATAGTAGGAGCGCGAATTATTAACTATCTTAGTTTGTTATTTCCTTAAATCCAGAGACTATATTTCATTTAACTTTGCTATTATTCGATTTCAAAAATGTCCATGCTTTGATTATAAATGTGCTACAGAGTAAACTAGATGAATATAGGCCAAAAACGGCAATTACTTGATATAAGTTGCATAGGTGCAATAACGACCCGTTTATTATTCATTTCCTACGACTATGATTATAAGTTATCAAGTGACTTTATTGATGCCAGGATCTCTGAAACTGGCTTAACATGTCCATAGCCATCCATTATTCTATTCCATAATTTCTTAATCTCATTCTTATTGTCAGGATCATCTTTTAACAAAACAATAAGATCTTCAAATAGGTTTGCCAATTTTACTTTATCTTCTTCTTCGATTTCATATTTCAATTTATTAGTGTCTTCGGAGGCATTGTTATTATTCTCATCAACCGTTGTTTTTGAACCAGAGTGCAATAGTTCCCTTATAAGAATATCGACCTTCTTGATGACCTGCTCCCGTTCCATGCTACATATATAATATTAAGGGATTATATAAGTTAAAATCTATATAATTCTTTTATTACAGTAGGATTTCCATACTTTTTACACTTTATACTGTCGGATCCTATCCTATGAATCGGAAAGTAATGTTGAGTAAAACATAATTCATTTATGCCTTTAGTGAGAAAGAATATTTTCGATGTTTGAATCCTATTTTAGTAAACGCCTTAGTGGCGGGTAGATTTTATTTCTCAGGCTATATTGCCTTTTTACTTCATTTGCATAATTACAATTACTTTCAGCTAACAGTTCTAATTACAATTAGCTTATCCGCACCCGATTCAGCTCCCCATATCTCACCGGGTCGGCCGAGAATTTGGCGTATGTTGGCTCCAGAGGTCGGCAGCCCAAATATTTCAAATCTTTCTGTAGCAGGATCAAACCGCATTACTGCATTCGCACCAAAGTCACTCAGCCACACCATATCCGACTTATCTACGTAGACAGCATACGGCAAAGGGTTGACACCTGGTAGTCGCCACTCCTGCCACTTGTTTTCATTGGGATCATACAACGCCAACTTCCCCGCATTCCACTCGCTGATCCATAACCGTCCATGCGAGTCAGACCAGATGCGCCTGGCTCCTTGGTCTTGTGTAGGTGGGTATATAACCTTAGCATTTACAGCTGTTAAATTAATACGAGCAATATAGCTTCCAGCCAATGAAGCATAGAATACTTCTCCATTAGGAGTTGTCGTAATGCCATATGGTCCAGGGCCTTTAGGAGCTTTGAATATTTCTGTCTTTCCCAGAACTGGGTCAAGGCGCCCATAAATACCACTTTGTCCTGTAAACCACATCACACCACTATGATCGAATGTAGCCGTGTTTAGGTTAGCGTAGCTACTATTCTGAGGCAGCGGAAACAGCCGCAGCTCTTCAGTCACAGGATCAACACGGACGATCGCATTTAATCCACCATCTGTAATCCATGGAGCACCATCTGGCCCTATAATGACTCCATGAGGAGCTGAGCCTTGGCCTAGCGCTATATGATGCGTTCTACCAGTAATTGGATCTAATCTTCCTAATTCACCAGTCCCCTGAGCTGTATACCAGACGGTTCCACCTGGTGCAGGTGCAACATCGTGCGGATGCGAGCCTGGTGGGACAAGGAATTCTTGTAATGAAGGAGTGGATAAGCTTTGTTTGACTTGTGCTTGTGAGAGTTGTGGGTTGTTTCTCTATTGCTGTTATTATAATGATCGTAGAAACAAGAATGAATGAGAATATTATTAGTGAAAAACAAGACTTGTGAAACTTCATTCTTCCACAGGCCTTTCATCACCATTTACTTTTTTGCTTGGTGTTTTTTCTTCAGATCCTAACTTTTTCTTAATATTCTCTGGCCTATTCCTCTGTCTTTTTAGTACAAATTTGAATGCTTTCACTGCAATGCTCTCATCCTTTCCTTTTGAGACTGATTGAGATACTACAGCAAACAATACTCCTAATCCTGCAGCAGACGTTGTCAACCATGTAATATAGTTATATTGAATTCCTATTCTGCCTGACAATAGCTCCAATACTAGATGTAAGCTAACAGTAAACAATCCTTGACCAGCTCCAATTGATACGAAAAATTTACCTAGATTTACTCTGTTAGCAGCAAAAAGTCCTGCTCCGGTTAGTACTGTAAATCCACCTAGCTGACTCAGGAAAGCCAATATTCCAACCGGAACTAATATAGCCATCCAATATTCTCTAGCCATATTTGCAACAGTTTCTTGTTGGATCAAATTGTAAATCGTTAAGGTTGCCTTGTATCCTGAAAATAAAAAAAGAACACCAGAAAGGGATGCAATGCCTGCTGCTAATCTATTTCTAGTAATGCTATATCTTAAAGTCTGGAATCTATCGTAGAATATTCTATGTTCTACTGATTGTCGTGGCAGCGTCACATAATTTGGAAGAAATTCCCTCATTTTGGCATAGGAGTATCTTGAATTAACCTCATATGCCGTAATCCTTAATCTAATACCTTTGTTGCTTACGGATTCAACTAGGGATTTTGGAACAAAAAATTTTGTCAAGATAACAAGTCCTCGTCCTACAAGCATATAATCTGAGAGAATTTTTTGTAAGAAGCCTATCTTTTTTCCATCAATGGAATACACTGCTTTATGGACAAGTTCTGACCAATCTGCAAATGGATTATTTTCTTCTGACAAGGCTATAAGATGATATAAAGATATGCAGTGGATATATTATAGGTTACA
>JBKPEX010000198.1:0-4917 GCA_046728625.1 Thermoproteota archaeon | reverse complement strand
GATCCGCCTTCAAGAGGAGTAATAGACAATGACTGATCGCATTGCAGATTATACAAAGCATGACCAGCTTCATGAATAGTACTAGATATCGACTTTTTGAAATCAGTCCCTTCATACCGAGTAGTTATTCTGACGTCGTTGAGGCCCATAGCCTCAGTGAAAGGATGAGTAGATACATCCATTCTGAAACGTTCCATGTCGTATTGCAGGAGAGTCAAAACATCATGATTGAGCTCATCAACTTTTTGAATATCATACTTTGATTTTCCAAGTTTGCTCTCTTTGCAAAACGGGTTGCCTGAATCCACTAGCTTTTTCAGAATCTTCTGAATACGCGGAGTCAATGCACCAAATACTTTATCTAGGTCATCTACTGTAAGTTCTTCTTCGAACGTATCCAAAAGCGCATCATATGGATGCTTTTCATAACCTATCTTCTCAGCGATTTGTTTCTTTATTTCTATCATTTTCTTCAGGTGCGGTGCATACATCATGAAGTCAGATTTTTCTCTCGCTTCCCTCCATGCCATGTTGCCCCTTATTCTTTCCAGAGATTCTGCTTCAGTCAACTCTTTTGGTATCTTGATTTGCCTGGTTATTTCTCTGTTAAGTACTCGTACAATGCCCTTCTCTTGATCGCTAAGGCTCCGGAGTTTCTTCGCTGACTCAACAAGACCAACAAAATCTTTGTTCAGCAGGAGATCCTTTTGCAGCATATGAAGTTGAGAATCGGCCACTCCTCTTTCCTCAGTACCTTTCTTGGGCATATAAGTCTCAAAGTCCCAACCCATTAGAGATATGGCATGATTTAGCGACCACATTGGTTTGTAAGCATAGATGATCTGATTCATGACGGGGTTCTGGCATCTCATATCGTCACACTTCTCATGAACTCAATCACATCGGTCTATTAATCATTGCTAACCAGGATTTCATCTTTTACTCTCTTCGGTGAAGTGTGAGACAAATATGACCCGATTTTTTCACCCAGAAAGATGAGGCTTACAATATGAGCCACTTTTGAGTTGGATTTAGTTTTTTCGATCTCGTTAAGTATTGACGCCAACTCTTTTTATACTAGGTTTCATTTAACAGACTGATAAATTGAATATTAAGGGGATTATCTTATCATTTGTTTCTGGACTAGTCGTTCTCTATATTAATCCGTCATGAAAACAAGGCCCACTTGAACAATCTTCTATAAAAAGTATATATTGCTCGGTTTCACCTTCTTAGCCGTGAATAAGTGAGTAGCCAAAATCTTCTGACTTCTGTTAGTGGCAGTAGGACTGTGGCTATCTATACTGCTGGAGTTATACTTGTCCTTATAGTAGTAGCATTGTTATCGACTCGTCAGACGGTCGAGCTTAATCAAAGTTCGCAAACTTTGCTTTTTGTCCTCATTGTAACAATTGGTTATGGAATAGGATCATGGATTCTTTTAGAATACACTAAACGAATAAGTACAGCATTGAGAAGTAAGTCTTCTTTTATAAGACGGATGCACTTGTTCGTGACTATAGTTCAGTTTTCCCTATTGGGCATTTTGCTATTTGTAATATACTATAATAGTGTAAGTTGTGGCGCTCAGAATGTAAACTTTTGCATGAGCGCAAGAATAGCTAGTGTTTCTGTTAATGCTATTGCATCTGCTGCAGCGACTATAATATTAGGTCTATTCAGCTACAAATTTTTTGTATGGTATAAATTAAGTAATAAGAATTTCATACTCTTGTTATATGGCATAGCGTCTGTAGTTCTTGCTCTATCAATTGGAGGTGATGCTTTTGCCAAAATAGCAATACAACAAGTCATAGTAGAGAAAACTATGCCCGGATCAATTCCTGAAGCATCTTTCATATACAAAAGCTTTGAAAAATACCCTGGTCAAATACAGTATAAAGTAGTAGATCCTAACATTACCACTTTGTATATAGTGCCAGACGCACTCAAAGCAATTCACAAGTTCATTGTTGCACTGACTTCTGATCCTAGATATGTCCTTTTGTGGATTGGTACCTTTGTTCTTTTACATCTGTATTTTCAGCGAATTGGTCAGAAAGTAACAAAATTTCCTATCAAGTATTGGATTTTGCTTACCATCCCCTTGATCCTTTATTTGGTAGGCAGTGGTCTGATATTTTCATTACCCAACGATTCAGATTATCGATATTATCAGAGGATCATATATAGAGCAGGATCCATAGGCAGCAACCTTTTATTTGCTCTGGCAATTTTCATAATAACAAGAAACGTCCCTTCAGGGAGAGTAAAAGATTATCTAACCGTAGCAGCAATTGGTATTGCTACAGTAGGAATATCCTTTAGTGCTTCAGCATTGCAGCAGACATATGGGGTGGCTGCTCATTCTCTTGTACTATTGTCTTCTTATCTTTTTATTATTGGATTTTATGCTTCAGCTATATTCTTGTCTCAAGATGCAAAGTTAAGGCGGGCAATTAAAGGCTCGGCAATAGAGGAATCTAATCTCTTAGTAAGTGTTGGTTTACCTCACATAGAGCAAGAAATAGAAAGAAAGGTACTTACTGTAGCACAAAGACAAGAAAAGGCTCTCATAGAAGAGACTGGAGTTCAGCCTTCCCTTACATCAGAAGAAATGAAGCAATATCTGTCTAACGTTCTAAAGGAGATAAAGCTATTGCATAGCTCTGATGAAATATTAAACAAGGGAAAAGAGATTTTAGAATACTCTTCTGAGTTTTTAGCATGCCTAAGATATAGTGGACTCCGATTGGCGTATGACAACTACTTTAACATATATCAAAGAATTATGGAGAAATGTAAAAAAGGACAACATAAAGGAATAAGATGGGTTACGACCGTAGACCAAAATACAGCTGAGCTAGTCAAAGCATTTCTAGAAATAGGTGTACAAATAAGGCATGTAAAAAATATGCCACCCATAGATTTTGTTCTTTCTGACAAAGAGTTGACTGCTACAATCCAGAAAGTAGAAAAAGGCAGTAATTCTATCCAGAGCCTCCTGGTTAGTAGTGAATCTGCATACATAGATCATTTTGTCTCTATTTTCAACGACTTGTGGTCTGAAGGGATCGATGCAAAAGATAGAATCAAGTCTATTGAACAAGGACTAGAACCAGAATTTCATGACGTAATAAACGACCGTAAAAAAGCCAGTCAAATTCTTATAGACTTAGCAAAATCCGTAAAGAAAGAAGCACTTATTGTTCTCCCAAATGACAAAGCACTCACAAGAATAGATAAGTTGGGTATAATTGACTATCTCACAAAGGAATCCAAAAATGGTGCAATCATCAAAATCATCTGTCCATTGACTGAAAGGAATTCTGTGCTACTAACAAAGTTGTCTCAGGATGCGCCTAATATAAAAATTCTTAATGGAAATAATTCTACTTACGGAATGTTCATAGTAGATGGTGCAAAATTTATTCGAGCAGAACTTAGCAATCCTATTGCTGAAAACTTCTCAGACGCAATAGGCTTTACCATTTATTCAAACAGCAAACTAAGTGTGGAGTCATTTAAATCAGTATTTGAATTGCTATGGAAGGAGCATATGCTAAATGACGAGCTGAAAAAAGCAGACAGTATACAAAAGGATTTTATCAATATAGCAGCACACGAGTTGAAAACACCTATACAACCTATCCTAAGTTTATCTGAGATTGTTAGCCGTAAAGTAGGTGAAGAAGAGCGTAGATATATGGAAGTAATAATAAGAAATGCTAAGCGATTACAGCGGCTCACAGAAAATATTTTGGATGTTACTAGAATTGAAAGCCAGTTGTTAATATTGGATAAAGAGCACTTCAATTTGAATGACACTATCTCTAATGCCATAGTGGACGTACAAAATCAAGTCAAAGAAAATAAAAATATAAAAATAGAATTTTTACATAATGATGATATTATCTTCATCAAGGCAGACAAACAGAGAATCATAGAGGTTATCTCTAACTTGTTGAGTAATTCTGTAAAGTTTACAGAGGACGGTGTTATCACTATAGCAACCAAAAAGCAAGACGACGACCAGGTCATTGTAACCGTGAAGGATAGTGGAAGAGGCATAGATGACGAGTTAATTCCAAACTTATTTACTAAATTTTTTACGAAATCTCAACAAGGAACAGGACTAGGATTGTATATTTCCAAAAATATAGTAGAAGCACACGGAGGTAGAATATGGGCCGAAAACAATACCTTCAACGGTGCGAAAGGAGCAAGCTTTCACTTTAGTTTACCTATTGAGGGGAAGGTGCAATATGCCATCCAATCATAAATGGGAAACAAAAAAGATTTGCTTTGTAATAAATTGTCCATTCATACCACATAGATAATTAATAATATATGGGGTTTGGCCTGTCAAGTGTTTTTTTTCCCTTAGTACTAATAATCAATTATGAATAATTGTTGCAAATTGGAGCCGGTACCAAAAAAACCCCCTTCTCTTTCTTATATGAAATGGTTATTCGGTCTAATGTGAGACAAATTTGAATCAAAATACAACCCAGAGTAGATGCAGAACTATTGGAATACTATAATGCTACAATGGAAAAATATGATTTCAAATAAATGTTCAACTTAATTATTGGTACACACAGTAAGACAGAATTATCGGCAAAACACTATAATAAAATATATGAAAGTAATAGACCTTACACTTGAAATTACTTCGGATATGATAACCTTCCCTGGGTATCCTATGCCCACTTTTACACAATGGTCAAAATTTGACATCCAAGGATATATTTCAGAAATTATGTTTTTGAGTACTCATACAGGAACACATATGGATGCTCCATTTCATTTCAATCCAAATGGCCAAACCATAGATCAAGTTGAAGTCAACAGGTACATTTGTATTAATGCCATACTTATAAAAATACAGAAAAATGCTAATGAAATGATTACCAG
>JBKPEX010000206.1:0-1067 GCA_046728625.1 Thermoproteota archaeon | reverse complement strand
GGATGCAAGAAAATTAGACAAACCCATACCTCTAGTAGGAAAGCTAGGATTTTTTCACGTAAATCTTCATCACAACAACCATAATATCCTGCCAAATTCCCGGTTGATTTGATTCAAGTGATCATAAACTATCGAAAGCAGGCCATAAGATTATACATACTTGCTAACTACATGATACGGATGATCAATCCGGTATTTGTCAAGACGACTATAAAGATCCTTTTATCTAAGTATAGGCCGAACAGTTTAGGATGTTTGTAAACTACCAATGATCTTAATTCTTATTGCTATAATAGAAACCAGTCATGCCAATAATTTGTAAGTCTGTTTATTTGCGCGTTCCCTTGAGCATCATTTATCGTGCTCTTAAGGATACGCGTATAGAAAAGCTTTTTCCAGAATTTTTTATCGGAACTACAAGGAGAATAGCAATTGCTAAAGAGAATAAAGAAATAGGATTTGTCACAATAACCGACGACGGCCAGATTCACATTAAGGAAGTCTTTGTGTTAAAAATAGCTGGTGAAAATAGTACAGCTGTAACTTACACTACCGAGACAAATATAGAAAATAATCCAGTCGTCGACTCCATCATATACACACATGTTGCTAACATTATCTATGCTCTGCTAATGCTGGAAACAGGCTACATTAATGGATTGTTACAGGATGACAGAGACATACCCTCAAACAATAATAAGAATTAACAAGTGAGGCGATCACATAATTATATATCTAGACGAAAATAGATTCGTATCCATGAAAACTATGAGGTGATATTTAGTGTTAAACTATTAAAATATCTCGCTATGATTTAAAGCTGTCAGTCAGCTTCTTATGATACATGCTTCTACAATCTTTTATTCCCATAGGTAATTTTTCCTTGTCCACTACAGTAATCCTTCTTATATTTTTCATCTTCTTTTTATCATATATGGATTCAAGAAATTTATAACATATGTCACACACATCTAGTTCTGCCAATTGGTAATGTCAGTTATTCAATTATTAACTTCCGCTTTATAATTTGAACTCTAACAACACACAGTATATTGCAATCATCCTAC
>JBKPEX010000132.1:0-10084 GCA_046728625.1 Thermoproteota archaeon | reverse complement strand
TATGGACATATGATATAACAATAATAATTGGATTCAAACACGAAAACTGCTTTAGTTTAAAAAATTAAATAAAGAAGAAAAAGGATTGGTAGCTCTTGTCCTCATATGACCTGCCATGGCCTCGTTGCGAAAGTTATACCAAGACCTGCACCAATAAGAATTACCTGATATGCTACATTACCCCACGGAACAGGTTTCAATATCGCTGGTCCGGTTACCTGAACAGTTTGGCCTGGACCTAATCCTGGACCTACATGTTCTATGTTAAGCTGGGTATGCACATGATACGTTGCTGGTTCCAATGCTTTTGCTGTAATTGAATAAGGTACCGTAGCTTGTGCTGGAATTTCAAATATGTTTCCAGGCGGATCTCTTGCTATGAATTCCCATCTATTCCCAGCGTTAGTTGATTCACTAAATAACGATAGCCATGCCCTAAGAGGTCTATTAACCAAACTCTGCAGAGTTCCCTTTACCGTTAATTCGTCACCTGTATGTAATGTTTGAGCTGAAAATGATTCGTCTTGTATTCTTACAAATCTACTTTGAAGCTGTGCCTGAACACCGTGTCCATGTGCTGCCGGCAAGAAAGCAAATGCTGTAGACAGGACTGTGACGGCCACGAGTGCTGTCACGACTAACGCCTTACTTTGCATCATATCGACTTTATCTAGGGAATAGAGAAGGAAGAAAGATATATGCTTTACTATAATCCTATACCAGATCTCTTTAACGTTATGTACATCATTGATGATAATCAATGATGATGTACATATAGATGCCCATTATTTTAGCTAATCTAACATACTAAAATGAAATAATTTTTAATAAATGAATCATTAATTCAATATTATATCAATAATACTAAAAATAAGCAACTGTCATCTTAATATATTAGTTCAGCAAAATGAAGGATGACTAACATGGCACAAATGCCAGCACTAATACCAAAAGAAGTGGAAATCCAAAGGCTGAAGAAGATCTACATTATGGTCATAATGCTGGGTTCAATAGCTGCATCAGTAGAGGTAGACAACTTTGTTGATGGATCGCTACATCAGACTGCCATCAGAGACAGTGCATTTACACCCGCACATTGGTGGCTGTATAGTCACTTTATTGCCCTTCCGTTAGGATGGGGATTTGTGGCGATGTACGATAGAAGAGTGCCGATACTCAGAGGTCCAAATAACTCTATGAACACTGGTCTAAAGATAACCATTATTGGTTACCTCGCAACAATGTTCACAATTGGAGTTAATGAAATGTGGCACTTCTGGTTCGTAGAGGAAATATTTTCAGTTCCTAATCACTGGATGTTCAACATGGGAGTTGTTGTAGCTTTCATGGGCGCTCTCGCATATGTAGTAAGGGTGTATGCGCGTCTAGTAGAACTCGGTGCAGAAACACCAGCAAAGAATCCATACGTTGCAGAGATGTATAAGCTAGCACTAGAAGGAAAACTGTATAGCAGATCGATCCCATAACAACTAAGTAAGTTAAGAACAAATCTGAAGCCAACTCTTTCCTTTTTTTATACATTCGTAAACCGCAAGTCCAATAACTGCAAGTTCCTTTCAGTTTTAGACACTCACACACATATTAGATAACTAATTATAATAATGGGAAAGCAGACAAGATACCAAATAAACCGTGATTTTTAGAATGGAAAAAATTCGTTACGTGTTCTTATTGCTGGCTTATCGAAAATAGCTGCAAGTCTAATCATAATTCCATTTACTGTTGTCTAGCCCTTACCTTTGACTATAATATAACGGGTCATATATTGAGGAGAAGTAAATATATACATAGATATTGGAGCCTGTAGATAAAAGGCGTTAATTTCGCTGTATTCAAATCAGGCCTTATTATTCTTTCAGACAGAAAACTTGTTCGATCATTTATTTTAAATTCTCTTTCCTTTCGTTTAATCTTGTAAGAATAATTGAGAATAGCATATATACCTGTTTTTTGGCTTCATTATATTGTTCGCCTATTATCTTAGTAATATTGGTTAAACTATCAAGGATTCAAACTTCTATTGCCAGATAAAGTCAAATTTGTAAATCTTATGAAGATTCCGTTACTGACATTAAATGTTGGTTACGCTTGACTCCATACACTTAATGACCTTGAGTCATTAGAATTAGTAAAGATGTATACTATACTATGACGGTTTTAACGAAAATCCTTTTTTTGATAACCTATCTGCTGTTTTAGATGGCTACGAAATATCTCAAGCAAAATATACAGAATTCGAGATAAAATTTCAGCCAACAGAAAGGGGGAATAACAATCTTCTGGAATATGTAGAATCTGCGAAGCAAATGGATTATGGGTAACAAATCACTTTTCTTCTCTAATGATATGCTTCTTTTTTCTGCTCTTTCGCATATCTATACTAAAATCACTTAGTCGATAAGAACTACCTCATGTCCCTTAACTTAACAGAACTTACAATAGCAAAATTTAAAAGGGAATATTCTGATCATATACTAAATGACATTACCAAAGGGATTTGGTCCTGGTGGACGTAGAGGGGAAGGCCGAGACGATATTGAGCGTATGATCGGTCGCAGAGTCGAAAACATGAAAGGCGTTTATGTTCTGGGCTTTGTACTGTGCTGGGTAGCTACGGCAGGCGGAGTCTATGTAGGTGTTACCGTATATCCTTGGGCATATCCACTTCCAAGTGGTCTGTATGCACTGTCTGTCCTAACAGTAATTGAAGCACTTGGTTTCTTCTTTATTATGAAAATTGTCGGAGAGAAATCAATTCACGCATAACTAAGACCCTTTCCGTCTTTTTCATTTTTTATTTATTATTTTCAGCACCTGGTATCAAGACTTTTCTGTAGCAAGCCGATTGTAAAATAATATCTCTAATACTCTAACGTAGTCTAACTATCTAGAGTTACTGTTGCATACAATTTCTTCAAATATATTTACTTTATAATTCTCACTACTCTATCTATTAACATAAAATTTTATATATAGCCTTTAAGAGTAGGTTGATAATGGTCTGGCTTAGACGCACGACACACTATCTATTTATAGTTGTAGTAGCTGTGAACAGCACGCTGCTGACAATCAATGCAGGAGACTATATTTTCTATACAGACTGGGCTTGGACGTCATTTGTAGTATTTTCGATTTCTCAATCGACGATGCTTGCAGTAGGGGCCATTTACTACATGCTCTTTACGGGAGTTCCAGGGACAGCGACATACTATGCCACTATTATGACAATCTACACATGGGTTGCAAAAGGTGCATGGTTTGCGTTAGGATATCCGTATGACTTTATCACAGTACCGGTGTGGATACCCTCAGCAATGTTATTGGATCTTACGTACTGGGCTACGCGAAGGAACAAACATGCTGCCATAATTATTGGTGGAACATTAGTTGGACTTTCACTTCCGATGTTCAACATGATAAATCTACTGTTAGTGAGGGATCCGCTGGAAGTAGCATTCAAATATCCTAGACCTACGCTACCGCCATATATGACTCCTATTGAGCCTCAGGTCGGTAAGTTCTACAATAGCCCTGTGGCTTTGGGTGCAGGTGCTGGAGCTGTATTGACAGTGCCTATTGCTGCATTAGGTGCCAAACTAAATACTTGGACGTATAGATGGATGGCCGCTTGGAGTAAGTGGGACTGAAAGTATAAACCCCCCAATCCTTTTTTATTTATTTTTTATTTATTAAAAATTTTTCAGTTAGCGCATTTCAAGACCATCAGTCAATTATTTGTCAATTCTGAGGTCATCTAATACGTTACTAATGTTTGCAACAGCTTTACTATTTCTATCCAAGATATCTTGTTTTGATGGCGGATTTTCCATATAGTTATCAATTCTTGAAGTAATTCTTTCTTGATAAGTCGGAATTTGTTCATTTTGATAGAAAATACCAATAGGGATTTTATTTCCCCATTCATTTGATTTTTGAAGTACTTGTGCGCTCTTACTATTTACTTCCTCTTCTGAATGAATCATGCCATCATATCCAGCATCTTCGAGTTTGTATATTCTAGGAATATTTTTCCTACTAGCTTCAGAATTTTTGTCATTGTCATTGTCGTCGTTGTCTAATCCCTGGTACCATTCCTTTGTGTTAATGTCATTATATGTGGGACAAGGCTGTAAGACATCTAAAAAGGCCAGACCCTTATGCTCAATAGCTTTTCTTATCAAATCCTTTAGATGCCTTACATCATATGAATAACCTCTTGCAATGAAAGTAAAGCCTGATACTAAGGCTAGGGCAATTGGATTAACTGAATTATTTACATTCGGTTGGGGTAGCGATTTTGTTTTCATACCAAGTTTTAAGGTAGGCGCCGCCTGTCCCTTGGTTAACCCATAAACACCATTGTCAAAAATTATATATGTCATATCTACATTTCTCCTTCCCGCACTGACAAAATGTCCGGCTCCTATTCCCAAACCGTCACCATCTCCACCTACAGCTATTACTTCCAATTCCGGATTAGACAGTTTTGCTCCTTGAGCAAATGGCATAACTCTACCATGTAATGTATGTATACCGTATGTATGAATAAAATGAGGCGTCTTGCCTGAACAACCTATCCCAGAGAATATCGCAGCCTTATGATGTGGAATCTTCATGTCAAACAGTGCCATTTGAATGGCGTTTAAAATACCAAAGTCTCCACATCCTGGACACCAGTCGTTATGAATATCTGTTTTGTAATCTGCTAGTTTAAGTGCCATGTTCTAATACAATTCTCCTTGGGGCGTCTCCACTGAGTATTCTCATTAATGCATTATAAATCTCACCCATAGACATGGGCCTTCCATTATATTTTACGATACTATAGTTTATTTCACGTTTCAAATTCTGCCTAACAAGCAACCCCAACTGAGATGTGAAATTCATCTCAATATCTATCAAAACTTTTGTATGTTGTAGCATATCTCCAATAAGTGTAGTGGGAAATGGGTGCAACAACCTCACCTGAATGAACTTAATTTCTTTCCCTTCTGTTAGCTTTACCTGTTCTATAGCATCCAGAATTGCACCTTTAGTGGATCCCCAGCTTATTATAGTTATACCTCCTGATGAGTCATTCTTATCCTCGCCTCCGTATAAGGTTGCCTTATCCTCTGCAGGTATCTCCTTAAGGGCAACTTCCAATTTGCTCATACGTTTATCCATCATTTTAGTCCTCATAACGGGATCTTCTGTAATGTGACCTTCTTCAGTATGTTCATCTCCAGTATTCCAAAATATTCCATTTTCAGTTCCAAGAGGAATACGGGGGGAAATTGGATTTTGACTAAGCTTAAATCGTAGGTAGTTACCTGCTACTCCCATATCAGATGATGAAGCGGAAACACTTTTTAGTAATTCTCCTCTGTCTATGCTAATGCTATATTGATTAAATTTGTGACAAGTAGTAATGCTATTTGCAATCGCTTTATCAAGCATATGTATCACAGGTAGCTGATATTTTTCAGCAAAATTGAATGCTTTTATGGTGTCATAGAAACTTTCTTCGATATCACCAGAGGCAAAAACAATTCGCGGAAATTCTCCATGTCCTGCATTGACTGCAAACATTAAATCGCTCTGTTCGTGTCTTGTTGGAAGTCCTGTAGCTGGTCCAGTTCGCTGATAGAGCGAGATTACAATGGGAACTTCATTCATCCCAGACCATCCCAAGGCTTCAGCCATCAATGAAAAACCTGGACCTGACGTTGCGGTTGCTGAGCGGACACCAGTTAATGCAGCACCTATAGCCATGGTAATCGCCGCTATTTCATCTTCCGTTTGAACAACTACTATTGAACCTTTTCCTCCGTCAGTTTGTTGTATTATCTGGTTAGATTCCAAAAATTCGCTGTCATCGCTGGCAGGAGTAATAGGGTAATATGTTTGAAACCTGCATCCTGCTGTAATCTTGCCCATTGCAGATGATTGATTTCCCTGTACAAGAATTATATCAGAAGAAGGTTGTCTGCATGGCAATTTAAATTTGAATTTAGACAAATCAAATGTAGATTTCATATAATTGTATGAATACTCAGCAGCTGCAACGTTGATATCGGCCACCTTTGGTTTAGACCTAAAAACGTATTTTACCGCTTTTGCTAATACTTCAATATCAAAGTCAAGAATTGCCATCGATGCAGAAAGTCCCATTACATTCACCATTCTGGTGAGTTTACTAAGTGAAGGATTATGGATCTTGTCAGAAAATTCCTTAAGAATATGGAAATATGGGATTTTGTATAAGATGGCATCATTATACTGCTCCGCATATTCAAGCATGCCCTGAACAGTCGATGGTTTGTTATTCTTTTCCAGCATTGTAGTTATTCTATCAGCAGCGTTGTCATCAAGGGTAGGAACCTCTTGGATTGTTGTATTGACTAACGCGGAATCATAAATTATAACTCCTCTTCTTGTAATTTTGTCTCCATGTCTAAACACTGTTTCAGCATCAAATGAAACAAGCATGTCAATTTCATCCAGGTGTGAATGAATTTCTCTGTCTGAAACCCTTACTGTAAAATAGCTATGTTCACCTTTGATGTTAGAATAATATTCTCGTTTGCCGAAAATATAGAAACCTCCTTGAGCACAGGCTCTGGAGAAAATATTAGCTGCAGAGTCTACACCACTTCCTTGCGCCCCGCCGACAACCCAAGTTAGCGAATTTGAAATTTTTGATTGCGGAAGCATTAACAACGCGTAATTGACATTACCTGCTTTTATTGCTTTAGAATATAGATATTTTTGTGATAATATATAATAGATATATACAGAAAAGAAAAATGATTTTATACATTATAAATCTCTCGAGGTTATATATTACTTATTTTATTATGGGTGTTGTTTGAAGACGACAACATCTACTAAATAAGCTCTATGGCAAAAATCAAATCAAGATTGTGAGAGAAATGGGATCAAATGAAAACAACTAACTGATCTTTCGGACGTAAATAACGACGACGACTACTACTCTGGTTACGTTTAGTCTGAATAAAATTTAGAAAATTAGATAAATTTCTTTATTATCCACCAGTTGCAGCGTCATAAAGGCAACATTCACAAGCATCCTTCTCTCCACAATATGGGCAAGCACACATGCAGGATTCAATTCTGTTCCCGCAATTATCACAAATAATGTCGTCGCTATCACCATCTTGGACATTTGTATTTTTAATAGTGGTATTGTTCTCTTCTAGCAACTTTTGTCAAGTTAGTCTTTGACTCATTTAAACCTATTTTGCTTCCCGACCATGAAGATATATACGTATATATGTATTTATACGACTAAGGCTTATAACAAATCTGAGCATATTTATTATAAGGTTTAATTACACCGATCATAATAAGGTCGATTTGCTGCCATGGTTGCGGGGGTTGTAGAGCCTGGCCAAATAGGCTAATGAAAAAAGAAATTGGAGACGCGGGACTTAAGATCAATGTAATAGGGGATCCCGTCCTTCAGAGGTTCGTGGGTTCGAATCCCACCTCCCGCATCTATATATTGTGTGTGTATACTTTGTTAATGATTATGTTTAAACTCAATCACTGTCTTGATGAATTCCCGGTGAAGCCTATTGTCTCCAGATAATTCAGGATGAAACGAAGTACATAGAATGTTATTTTGTTTTACCGCAACTATCTTGTTATTAAATGTGGCAATGACCTGTGTTTGTTCTCCAGTTACTTCACTAACAACGGGGGCCCTGATAAATATACCTCGGAATTTTTGTTTTCCAATGATGGGTATTTCCAAATCGGTTTCAAAAGAGTCATTCTGCCTTCCAAATGCATTTCGTTCTACAATGATATCCAAATTGCCCATTAGTTGCTGTTTGGTCTCTCCTACTGATTTATCATATGCGCGCTTTGAAAGCAAAATCATTCCTGCGCAAGCCCCCATCACAGGCAAACCTTCAGAAACACGCCTTTTGATCAACTGAAGCATTGTTCCCTGTATTGTAACCAAAGTGCTGATAACGGTGCTCTCGCCTCCGGGAAGGATTAAGCCATCTACTTGCTCAATTTCTTCGGGATAGCGAGCCGGATAAACATTGCCGTTTATTTTCATGGTTCTTAAAGCGTCCATGGTTGCTGCTATGTTTTCCTCAATATCACCTTGGATCCCCAAAATGCCAATTGCAATATTTTTTTTTTTATCACTCACGTTGATGGGCCTCTTTCCTGCATTCTTAATTCGAGGTTCTTTGTATCAAGTCCTAACATCGATTTTTTTTCATCTACCATTTTCTGTGCCTCTGCAACAATCTTTGGATCCTGATGATATGTAGTTGCAAGCACTACAGCCCTAGCCCTTTGAGCGGGGTCATCTGCTTTGAAAATACCAGAGCCTACAAATACACCATCGCAACCAAGATTCATTAAAAACGCAGCGTCCGCAGGAGTAGAGATCCCCCCTGCAGCAAAATTTACTACAGGTAGCCTACCCAGGCGTGCAGTTTCCTGTAACAAAGCAAAGGAAGTCTTCATCTCCCTTGCTGACTTTATTAATTCTTGATTATCTTCGCTAAATGAGCGTAATCTACGAATCTCATTATTCAACATCTTAATATGAGTTACTGCCTCCGCAACATCGCCAGTACCGGGTTCACCTTTTGTTCTAATCATGGCACAACCCTCTTCTATTCTTCTCAATGCTTCTCCTAAATTCTTTGCACCGTTGACAAATGGTGTTGTATAGTCCCATTTCCAAATATGACGTACTTCATCAGCAGGAGTCAAAACCTCACTTTCATCTATCATATCAACTCCTATAGATTCCAGAACTTTTGCTTCTGAAGCATGACCAATTCTGCACTTAGCCATTATGGGTATTGTAACAGCGTCCATGATCTCTTGGATAACCTTGACACTAGCAGTCCTGGCAACGCCACCAGCCTTTCGAATGTCATATGGTAACTTATCCAAAACCATGACAGCAACAGCACCAGCCTCTTCTGCAATTTGTGCTTGTTCCACACTAGTAACGTCCATAATTACTCCATGTTTTTGCATATGTGCAAAACCACGTTTCACTAAAGTAGTTCCTCGAAGCACTCGGGAATTTTCCGAGGTGGTTATATGCTTTATGCCCTTTGCTTCCGGTTCAGTGGCTACAAGAGAGATTGTCGTCATCAATTAATAATTTCCTGTAACGCTAATATAGGTATTATTAACGATATGCAATAATAAGAATGATGATTGCACGGCCAGACAAGTATTGATTAATCATTTCCCTATACTTGATACCACTGAACTGGTTTAGAATAAGCTCATATGCTTGTGGAGTATGCTACCTTCATGTATTGGCTGCTGGGGAGGAGGAGGAAGAAGAGGGGAAGGGATGCCGTGGTATCATCTATAGTGCGCGTGATGAGTGCCTTGGTAGCTCAGCCTGGTAGAGCGTTGCCTTGGTAAGGCAAAGGTCCCGGGTCCAAATCCCGGCCAAGGCTTTCTAGTTTGTGAAAAGAGGGAAGAATAAGGCTTCTTTTCTGCCGGATCATTGTTACAATTAGCTGTAACACTGTTACCATTAGCTGTAACACCCGTAGGTTGGAGCGGGATAAACCCCTTTCCTACAAGTAATGGTATCTCAAGTTCTTGCAGGATTCGAATTTTCTTCTTGATATCGCTCATCCTGCTCGACTAAAAGTTCTTGATCCATGTGTAACTGTTAGCGGTGTAGTGACATTAGTTCATTTCGCACCAGATGGAGATACAGTATTTGCGCTAAAACTAGACCCACAATATAAAAACATGGTGAATAAAGCAAACTTTAACCCAAAAATGAAAGGAGGGATATGGGTTGAACTAATATGCCAAAGGCAAAACAAATCACACGAATCAGTTCACAAAGGAGACTGTGAAAACTATAATGGCCCTAAATTCCCAACTCCCAAGGTAGGTCAATATCTTAGAGTTACAGGCTCACATGTTCAAGATAATGGAGAAGAAGGTCATTTAGAGATTCATCCAACAAGTTCGATAAGTGAGGTAACAAAATAACGCTTTATTGCTCATTAGTATTTTAGAATTTGCAGGATCGATGTATGAATTATAG
>JBKPEX010000329.1:0-3596 GCA_046728625.1 Thermoproteota archaeon | reverse complement strand
CTCTGGTCAGAGAAGAATTAAACAAAACTAAGGAGTCATACAACAACACACTCAATAAATTGAAGTATATGATGGCAGATTTCGATAATTACCGCAAACAGATGGAAAAGCAAGTATCTTCAAAAATTGAATCTGGTAGAGCTGAGCTTCTTATAAAATTTCTAAATATTCGTGATGACTATTTGCAAGCACTTAAGATGGCACAGCAAAGCAAATCTGAAAAAGTTGTTATTGAAGGACTTGAGGGAATTTTAAAGAACTTCGATTATTTGATTAAATCTGAGGGACTGATAGAGATTGAAGCAATTGGGACGCCTTTTGATCCAAATGTGCATGATGCTATAAGTTCGTCAGAGCGTGATGATATACCGAATAATACTGTTACAAATGAAATTCGAAAAGGCTACATGCTGAACAATAAAGTTTTAAGACCTAGCCTAGTAGAAATTTCTAAAAAGATAGTTAAAAATACCATTAATGATACAGAAAAAGTAGAAAAGGAGTCTGAAAATTAAATATGGGAAAAATAATAGGGATTGATCTTGGGACAAGTAATTCTGCTGCAGCAGGAATGATCGGCGGTAAACCTACGATAATACAAGCTGCTGAAGGCACTTCTGTTGGAGGAAAAGCCTTTCCATCTGTGGTTGCGTTTACTAGGGAAGGGCAGCTTATTGTAGGCGAGCCAGCAAGGCGTCAGATGATCTCCAATCCAGAGGGAACGGTAGTTGCAGCAAAGCGGAAGATGGGTACTGATTTTAAGTTTAATGTATTTGGTAAAGAATATACACCACAGCAAGTTTCTTCATTCATTCTTCAGAAAATAAAGAGAGATGCTGAGGCTTTCCTAGGTGAAACCGTTGACAGAGCTGTAATTACTGCGCCTGCATATTTCAATGACAATCAAAGACAGGCAACCAAAGATGCTGGTGAGATAGCAGGACTGCAAGTTATAAGGATTATAAATGAACCTACTGCCGCATCGCTGGCTTACGGACTTGACAAGGTCCAAAAAGATCTCAAGATCATGGTGTTTGATTTCGGCGGTGGAACACTTGATGTTACAATCATGGAGATGGGCGGTGGGGTATTCCAAGTTAAAAGCACCTCTGGTGATACACAGTTAGGGGGCACTGATATGGATAACACTCTCGTCGACTATATTCTTGATGAGTTCAAGAAGCAATCTGGTCTAGACATCAGAAATGACAAGGCTGCAATGATGAGGATAAGAGAGGCTGCAGAGAAGGCAAAAATAGAACTATCAAACGTATTAACTACTGAAATAAACCTACCATTTCTTGCATACGATGCAGCAACAGGTCCAAAGAATATGTTGTTATCCTTAACAAGGGCTAAACTCGAAGAATTACTAAGACCAATAATTGATAGATGCAAAACACCCATGATGCAGGCAATTCAAGATGCCAAAATGTCACCAGCTGATGTTGACAAGATCATTTTGATTGGCGGACCTACAAGAATGCCTATTGTCAGGCAATTTGTAGCTTCAGTTATGGGTAAAGAGGCTGAGCGTGGTGTTGATCCAATGGAAGCAGTAGCAATGGGGGCTGCCATTCAAGGGGCAATTATCAGTGGTGATGTGTCCACAGATATACTGCTAGTGGATGTTACACCTCTGACTTTAGGTGTAGAAGTTCTGGGCGGCTTAAAAGAACCATTGATAGAGCGTAATACTACGATTCCTACTAAGAAAAGCAAGGTGTTTACAACCGCTGCTGATTATCAGACTGCGGTTACTATCCATATAGTACAAGGAGAGCGGGCTATGGCGTCGGATTGTGTTTCACTTGGAATGTTCAACTTGTCAGGAATTCCCCCAGCCCCAAGAGGTGTGCCACAAATTGAAGTCACGTTCGATATAGATGCAAATGGAATACTTAATGTGGCTGCCAAAGACCTAGCAACATCAAAAGAAGCAAAGATCACAATATCAGCAAATACTAAACTATCAAAAGATGAAATTGAAAAGTTGAAAAAAGAATCTGAACAATTCGCTGAGGCTGATAAAAAGAAAAAAGAAGAAGCAGAAGTTAAGAATGAAGCCGATAATTTGGTCTATGCAGCAGAAAAACTAGTAAAACAAGATTTGAAGGATAAAATCAAACCAGAGCAAGCAGATAAAGTGAATAAGGCAGCTCAGGAATTAAAAGATACTATTGCTAGTGCTAACATAGATAGTATTAAAACAAAGATTCAGGATTTGAAAAATATTCTTGGTGAAGTAAGTACAGAAGTTTATAGAACTGCCGGAGCAGCAGCTGCTTCTACTCCTGGTGCTACAAATAGCGCTGAATCAGCATCCCCATCTGCTGGGGGATTCGGTGCGGGTTCATCAGGCAGCAGCACAGCAGACCAAACACCTCCTCCACAGTAAACAAAATACTATTACCTTGGATATTAGTATCAGCCATAGGGGTTCAAGCATATGAGTAATAAAAGAGACTACTATGATGTCCTCGGTATCTCAAAAGATGCAAGTAAAGAAGATATTAAGAACGTATACAGGAAGTTAGCCTTACAATATCATCCTGACAGGAACAAGTCGTCAGGCGCAGAGGAAAAATTCAAGGAAATTTCGGAAGCGTATGCTGTTCTATCTGACGATGAAAAGAGAAAGCGGTATGATACTTATGGTCATGTGGGAGCTGAAGAAGTATTTAGAGGTTCAGAAGCAAACTTCGATGAAATATTCAAGGATATCGGTTTTGGAGGTGTCAGAGATATATTTGAACAGATATTTGGAGGACGCAGCACTGGATTCAGTAGTACTAGTGGATCTGACCCATTTGGATTTGGGTTTACCTTTGGTAGCGGTGGTAGAAGAAGGGGACAAGACGTACTTTACGATGCTGAACTTTCACTAGAAGAAGTTCTTAAAGGAAGAAAGGATGAAATAGAATTACCCAAACTTGAGAAATGCACTAATTGTGGTGGAAGTGGAGCCTCTCCTGGGACTAGACCAAGAAAATGCCAAGTTTGTAATGGGCAAGGACAGACAAAACGTATATACAGTCAAAGCAGATTTTCTACCTTTGTCTCTCTAGAGCCTTGCCAAACCTGCCAAGGACAGGGTGAAATTATTGATAAACCATGTCAGACATGTAATGGATCAGGCAAGGTTAGAAAGAACAAAAAAATAAAGCTGGAAATTCCGGCAGGTGTGGACGACGGAATGACGTTACAACTACGAGGTGAAGGTGAGCCTTCTGAATCAGGTCCACCAGGAGACTTGTTGGTAAGGATCCATATTAAGCCCCACCCCCAATTCGAGAGGTTAGATAATGGGGTTCTACTTTACAACCTTGGTCTTAACTTTACTGACCTGTCTCTCGGGACGGATGTTAGAGTACCTACGCTAGAGGGTCAAGAAAAATTAAAAATTGCCCCGGGTACTCAACCTAATACTATAATGAAAATTCGGGGTAAAGGCCTGCCTCGTTATGGTAGTTATGGTAGAGCAGACCTAATGGTTAGATTAAACGTCAGAATTCCAACTAAATTAAATGACGCACAGAGATTTCTACTTCAGGAGCTAGAAAAAGAGTTTAAAAAATCAGAACAAAATTGAGAAT
>JBKPEX010000074.1:0-1844 GCA_046728625.1 Thermoproteota archaeon | reverse complement strand
ATCTATTAGTTTCAAAATTGAGTTACAAGTATTCCAAAAAGTGAGTTGTAAAATCACAATCAATTCCGATACAATAATCAAGGGGTTTTGCTTTCATCTTGCAAAATATTTGATATTAATTACTACCACCACTCATTCCAACACGGCTTATGTCATTTAATGGTAGGCTAAATGTAAATACCGATCCTTTTCCGTCAGAGTTATTCTCAGCCCATATTTTCCCACCATGAGCTTCAATGATACTTTTCGATATGAATAACCCTAAACCAGTACCTATTTGTGAATTAGTGACAAATTTTGAAAATAATCTAGGCATTACCTCAGGGTCTATACCAGGTCCAGTATCTTTTACCTTAACTCTAATTTCCTGGCCATCATTATCTTTTTTCTCTGTAGCAATTATAATATTTCCCTCTTTTGTAAATTTAATAGCGTTATTTAAAATATTGAGAATAACCTGAATAATTCTATTTTTATCCGCTACTACTGAAGTATCACCTTCTTCTAATGCTAGTGTCCATTTTATCTTTTGCTTACCTTCTTTTTTCAACTGATTTCTAAAATCTGTGAAAGTTTCTAGCAAAAGATTGTTCATGCTAAATTGCTCTTTGTTAAGTTTTAGCGACTGATTTTCAATTTTTGTAATATCTAAGATACATTCTGTAAGTTGTTGTAGCCTTCTTGCATTTCTAATAATGATAGTGAGAAATTCTTTATCCTGTTCTTCCTCTTCTTTTTGTTTCTGTTTTCTATTATGAAGAAGTTCAGCTAGACCCAATATGGGTTGGACTGGTGTCCTTAGTTCGTGCGCTGCTACATTAATGAACTCTTTTTGCATCTTGCTGCTAATCTTCATTTGTTCATTACTTGCCACCACTTGGTCATACAAATATTTCAATTGTTCATTCGATTTCTTTAATTGTTTGTATAAATCTGTTTGATTCCAAAGGTTCTCAAAGATAGAAACATACGAAGAGACAATCGATCTGCTATTAGAATAAGTAGATACTCCTGATGCCCTATACGAATTATCTTTGGAATCATCTTTTAGTTCTACAATCAGACATTCTTTTCTGTCTACTAAGACTATTGTGATTTTGGTCTGCAAGTTATCTCCTAGGCTTCGTATATCTATGAGAGGACATGAGAGCATTGATTGTTTTATAGCAGATAATTCAGCATCATCATTGTCAGTAGTAGGTACTAATACTCTTACTTTTGCCTTATGATTTTCAGATACTTCCTTTAACAAATGCAGACCTCCCATTTCAATTTGGCGACTAAAAGCATTGGCAGTAGAAAATATTATCGATACTTCTTTTCTTGCTGCTTTTACAATCTTCCAAGCATTTTTTATTCCTTCTTGCGGGTTTGGTATAATCTCTATATTTGTCTCGGCAATTCCTTCTTCAATATCACATATTCTCTTTTGTGCATCGATTCCTTTATTCCATAAATCATCAAAGATAGTGTAAAAATGCTTTACATAAATCGGATCAGTACTAGTTATAAGACTTTCAATCATCTTACCCCCTTCCATTTTATCTATGGTGGCATTAACCTCTTTATCTCCTACTGTAAAGTTCATTGCTGATATATTCTTAACATGTCTTACTTGCATACCTAAATCAAGAAATATTTTAACCAACTCTACACTTTCCTTTTGTATGTCCATGACCCATCGTATTCCATTGCCCTGTCCTTTTTTGTACTTATCTAGGATCTCCTTGTAGGAATCAAAGAAGTTATTATAAATTAATTGCATTCCTCCACTTACAGAAACAATAGACAGACCCGAAGAAGTATGAGCTAGATGTATTACTTGTTTGCTGATCTCATATGGG
>JBKPEX010000297.1:0-2987 GCA_046728625.1 Thermoproteota archaeon | reverse complement strand
CTTTTCTTAAATCTAAACCATTCTGCAATATCGGAAAAATCATCTTTTATTAGTCCGCCTCCTACACCCGCAAGAACGGCCGCGGGGAGAGGAAATTTTCCGAAAAGTAAAGAAAGAGCAAGTAATGCACCAATTTCGCCGTGGTGAATTCGTCTACCTAGGATGTAAATTTTAGGTGGGTTTTTTTTAGAGTTCCAATAATATGTAATAAGCTCAGCAATTGTAAAGCCCAAGACTAAAGCACCTCTTGTCCCTATACTGCTAAAGACCAAGGAGAGCATATTACTAGTGATATCGCTAGAAATATATTAATATTTTCAAGACCTCAAAATAATAGATTGTCGATGTTTATCTATTCTTCATCTAATATCCTGAAATAACTGAAATAACATCTGATCCAGATATAAAATAATTATATTAGGTTGTACATGTTAATAGGTGCGAGATAGAAAATACCTAAAGAAGAAACAAGTAATAGAAAAGTTTATACAACAACACGGAAAATTTGTGGACTATTCTGTTATCCTAAATGAAGTGGACATAGGTTATGATACTTTAATGAAGATACTATCTGAATTGCGTACTGAAGGACGCATAAAATGACTATGAAGCAAATCACATTATTATTTTATTCTGAAAAATTCAAAGAAATTTTATATCTTACCGTTTAGTTTAAACAAATGTCACAAAAAGGATCAAATAATAAACCTCCTTGTCAATTTAAAAATAGTTTTCGAATGTTCAACTATAATTATAATTCTAGAATCCATCAAAACCACCACCGCCATCGAACCCATCAAAACCACCACTGCCACCACCAGAGTCAAAGTCACCATTATTGTAATCTGAGTTATCGTTATTGGTAGTGTCATCTGACTTTGTATCTGAGGAGGTTTCACCATGATGATCTATTGATTGTGTATCACCGCTATTGCCAGCATCCTGAGAGTTACCGGTTTCTCCTCCTCCTCCTAGGATGGCACTTTCCATTGGATTTATTCCCAAACCCATAAAGGACATCATAGAGGTGAAAAACATCATATCCATAATACCTGAGAATAGCATTAGTGGTATCCACGTGCGGTTAGCATTCATATAGCTTTGCAGCCGAGTACCATCGCCATTATCGTAGGATTGCTGCATCTCTAGTCTTTTTTGTTCCAATTCTTGCTTCTTAGCGTTAAGCAGCTTGATCCCAGTCTCTGTAATTCCCATTTGTGTTTTCTTCCTTCCAAAGAACAAACCTTTCTTTTCACTTTTGACTATTAGTCTTTGAGTCAACAAATCATTCAAAATTAATTCAACTAAGTCCTTTTGCAATTTAGTTGATATGACAATCCTGTCAAGGCTGTTAATACCCCGAGATATCGCATCAAGAACCATGAAGTGATTAGGGCTTTCATCGACTTCGCTGTTTTTAACCATTATAGCTTGTCATAGGTGCAGACATCAATAAATCCTTTATTGAAAGTATCTATAACAGTGAAAAAGTCTCAAGACGCTAAAAGGAGAGGAGCAGCTTAATTACATGATATTGTACGAAAGTCTGAAGGTCGGCGTCATATAGGTCGATTTTGTACAATCTATAGGATTGAACAGTCTAACAATCAAGTAGGGTGTGTTTCTTGCCTAGGACGTATTGATAACTTATAAATCTGCTAGTTGTAATTGAAGGCCTTTTAGATATGTGATTTATGTAGACAACCAATGGTACATTAGACAGATAGAGTCGTCCTCCTATCTGCAATGCTCACACCTAGTGTCGTGCAAAGATATGGAGGGTCTCTATCCAGCGTTTCTTGAATTAGTCTTCACATTGTCTTGTTATCAATTAAAGCTTGTGTTATTTTTTGTAAAAAAAAACTTCCAATATTTTATACTAGTAGCATGGATAGAGAAATGGATCAATTGTAATGTCGTTCAACAGTATATACATAATGATATGGCTCCAGTTGCTAGATCAACCATAATACAATAATATTTGTGTGGGATAGATGACCTAAAGCACAATACATCATAAGGCAGCATGGAGAGAAAGGAAAGGAACATCTGACATCGAATTTTTTCTATATGAAAATTTACAAGTTGAACTAACCATGCAAGATAATGTCATTTACAATCCATTACCGATAAATGGTAAAGAACTCATAGGGGACACCATTTGGGTGATATAATTTGGCTGGTTCTGTACTGCACAAACCCTAGATAGTCAACGTAGTTCCTATCCGATTTTTTTCATTTTTGAACCACATCTAGGACAGGCGATTTCCTTGTGTTCATTGCCGCAGCCCATGCAATAATATTTCAACGGACTGTACCCATTACTATACGTTGAAGGTGATGAAAGTGATCCAAATATGTTCTTTACACCGCCTATATTTTGATATTTTTTCGCAAGCCTAGCTCGTCTAAAATAGTTGATTATTATAAACGCACCGAATGCTACTATTAGCGATAAAGGAAATGGCATTAATAAAGATATAATTATCCCGACGCTCATGTAAATGCCAAGCCACTTTAATTGTTCCATAGCAAATTGATTATTGTTATTGGCCATTTATTATCTAAGTATTAATATCGACAAATTCGCTTTTAAGAAACAAGTGTACTATGTAACAAAATGTACACAAGATAAATCGTATACTAGACTTTCTTGATTAAATAACGACGAGTCTTCCATTAGACAAACACAAACACAGTCTACCGTGAGGTAAAAGGTATGGAAGTCTATGAATGTTCGGATGTAAAATAGACAATGTTGTTTATGAACCTAGAACAGTCCAGGGCCAAACCCCGAGCTTCAATAAAACGGTATTCGCTGCAAACGCCGTGAGGATGGAGATGGTCTTTGGTTTTCTCGTAATATACTCTCCATTCTCCTCATCGATCACTTATTTTCCTAAAAAACCAGTTCCTTGGTAGATCCTACTATACAGAATTGACAGCAACAATATACAGCGCTTACTTTATATCATCCATGATAAAAA
>JBKPEX010000187.1:0-4871 GCA_046728625.1 Thermoproteota archaeon | reverse complement strand
TGTCATGTATGTCCGCCAAGAGCACTTTAAAGCGATTTATAGGTATGATGCTACATGGTACCCGATTCTATTTTAATAGTTAGCAATGCGGTTTTATTATTTCTAAATCGATAAAATTCAAGTTTATCGACCTCATTTTAGTAAGTTCATAGAGAAGTGAGCATAGATAATACGTCATTAGATTATTATGGGTTCGCCTACATCTATTTAGTTATTTATGTAGACATTCTTTTGTATTACACATTTGAGTGATAGCTAAATTAGAATGTAAAACTGAATTAAACTTATGCTTGATTCTAACAAATCAAAGCACTATTTGTCTCGAATAATAATTAAGACGAGAGCGCTTATAATTGAGCGTGGATTAGAATTATTGATTAACCTTGATGCCTAACACCTGCCCATGAAAGTCAGAGTGTATTTCTGCAAGGAAGCGTATGCGGAGTTGTTGTTTAAAGACAGCAAAATCAGCATGCAGAATTTAGATTCTCTTTATGATCTAGTCTGGGAGTCAGAGTTCAAGAATATTTTGAATGTAGGGAGGGTATGGTTAAAATTCAAAGAGGAGGATAAGCCATTTGGGATACCACTTAGAGGTAAGAGAAATCATAGCAAGATATCTCCAGGTGATATCATCCAGATTGGTGTCGACTATTACCTTGTTAACTCTATCGGCGCAAAAAGACTCAAATTTGTCAGTTCAATGTCTGCAGAGTAGAACCTGCAGCGGATTGAGTATATTTTCTATTCCTTTTCCTTGTGCCAAAAGCTAACAGAATCTTCACTTAGCTGTTTCCACATGAATCCTTTTTCTTCAAGATATTGTGTTATATCTCCGTTATATCCTCTCAGACTTTTTTCACTGTCCTTTTTATTATTGTCCTGGCTCTCTGATTTGTCTAGATCTTCGAAATCTATTCCTTGTCTTTTATGCACTGCGATACGCTTTTCGTAATCTAGTTCCCACAGATCTTTATTTTCATTTACCCTAACATATTCATTCTTTCTTTGTTCCATTTTTGTTTTAATTTTTAATAAACTCATCATCCTATTTATTCTAAGTTGTCATAATTACATGATTAGATATAGCTGAGTAAAATCGGGTTATAAGGCATCATCATAAACTTTCTTGGTAAAAAATCAACAGCAGACTTTAGAATTGGACTAAGGACAAAGGCATTCACGCAAAAAATTTTTGTGGAAATTTCGATAGGGGCACTTTTATTGATTAACAATATAGAGGCATTTTGGAGATTCGGTGTTGTAATGATTGTTCCAATACGGAATTTGTTTGTTGAGGCTATAGATATTAGAAGTTGGATTGCAAATAAACAATTAGTTAAATTATATGGGGTCTTAAGCCGAATTGGAGCATCACAATTGATCGAATTGCTGCGAATGAGAATTGGTGGTATATAGATGAACCAAAATTTGACATTATACTGATAAATGACAACGATAGCCTTTCGTCATTTCAGCATTTATAACGCATCCCGATATAGCACTCACCTGGGCCTACCTTGTACGAAATACAATCATCTTTTATTCTAATATTGTGAAATGAAATAGGATACTTAGTATCGGACCCATCCGTATTGGGTTTCAAAGCTTTATGAGGCATATAGGTTATTGACTCTTTGTCTGTTGGATCACCCAAACCAAACATTAGTTGTGAGAATTCAACTGTGTATCTAATTGGATATGGATAATTGCCAATTCTATTCCACCATTCTATTCCAGTAAACTGATTTGATGCTTCATAGCCAAATGACTGTCCTTGAAGGTGTAAATCGAATCTTTCTGTTTGAATATTATTTTGATCTTGTAGAATATAACTTATGCATTGCTCACTAGAATTGAGAATGATCTGACGTAAATACGAATGACCCACTATGGGAAGTATTTCTTTGAATTGGTATTGGTTCACTCCATTGAATATTGCGTTAAATTTTCCATCATTATTAAAAGAACAGATAAGGTTTAATTCTACTGCAATGTTCTCAACATTGAAAAGCTCAAGCACATAAAGCATCCAAGATCTTTCTGGTATGTTATTTCCAATATCTTCTATCAGGGTTATTATATCAGATATTGCAACAACTCCATTTGGGAAGAAGATAAATTTTTTATTATTATTATTATTATGTCCATCAATAACGTGACAAAATGAACCTATCCAGTAATGCAATAATACAGAATGTATTTGCACATACTATTTACATATCGGAAGGCCAGGAATAAAAAAATACTTTCATATAACTTTCTGATCTATCCGCTCATTCTTCTTCATTTTACGATCATGACAGGACATGTAGCATACGTGATTACACCCGACGCGGTACTTCCTAGGAGCAATTTTTTGAATCCAGAGCTTCCTTTTGTTCCCATTATTATCAAATCTATGTCATGATGTTCAGCATATTCTACTATCTCTCCTTCAATAGACATTTGACTGTTAATAGTCTCAGTTTTCATTCGTATGTTTTCTTGTTGTGCTTTTTTACTAAGATTATCAAACCATTGTTTAGATTCAAGTATTTCTTCTTTCTCTTTTGGTCTCTTTAATTCATTCTTTGCTGACGATAAGCCATATGAAGATAAAGGAAGGCGTATTACAGTCAATGCTATTAATTCAGCGTTAAATTTTTTTGTCATTTCTAGAGCATATTCTGCTGCATCCATTGATGCTTCAGAACCATCTATTGCAACTAATATTTTTGAGAAATTTGCTTTTGATGTATTGGAAGACAATTTCTTATCTTCTATGCATCAAAACTGTTTAAAAACCATTAGTTACAGGTTTTTAATTGGTATATTAGAGGGCTTGATAATTCTTTTCTTTGGCTTCATTATTTAGCAGCTTATGGATGATCGGTTGCCGTTTGAGTATATATCCTTAGTGTCGTCACTATCACAGTAATAGATACGATATCAGGCTTTGTATATAAGAGGCCTTGATAAAGAAGGATAAATGTTTACCATTATATCCTCAACTAACAAATATTTTAGTGAGCTGCTTTAGTCCTATATTTGTTAATCTCATTGTTTATCGCATTCAGAAAATATCTGTAATATTCTTGCGTCTACTTCAAGAGCAGAAATCGACCTGTTAGTAGATTATTAAAGAAATAAAAAGAGCAAAATAGTGTACGTAGAGTGTGCTGCAAAAACAACATAATAGAAAATATTTCGTCCTGATTATAATCTTTCAAACAGTTTGGATTTTTATGCGCATGAGTAAAAACCCTTTTCTTATTACGTCAATTTAATCATAGAAAGCATTCGGTAATTAATAATATTAATGACATTCTAGATTTTGTTAATCTTCATACGCATGCCGTATTTCGGTCGTAACGTGATAAGTGGATTCAACGCGATCTTCTGTTCTGGTATTAGTCTTAATTTCCAATATCTGCATATTATAGCTATTAAAAGTGTAGCCTCCATCAATGCAAATGATTCTCCTACACAACTTCTTATACCTCCTCCAAATGGGAAATAACTGAATCTTGGCAACCTACTCTTGAATTCCTGCGTCCATCTTTCTGGATAAAACCGGTCCGGTTCGTGGTAATAACGAGGATCTCTGTGCATTACATATTGACTCATCAATATTATTGACCCAGATGGTATTACATAATTGCCAACTTTATAATCATTAATAGCTTGTCTACCTATAGTCCATGCTGGTGGATAAAGCCGCAGAGATTCAGTTAAGATCTTGTTAGTATATCCCAATTTTTGGACATCACTTATTGTTGGTCTCACAAATTTGTCTTCATCTCCAAGAACAGATGAGAGCTCCTCATGAAGTAGTTTCTCAACTCTAGGATTTTGTGATAATAGATATATGGTCCATGTAAGTGCATTAGCGGTTGTTTCATGACCTGCTAAAAAGATAGTCATCACTTCATCCCTCAATTGCAAGTCAGTCATTCTTCCAATTCCGGTTTCTTCGTCTTGTGCTTGCAACAAAGTATCCAAAAGATCTTTATGACCTTTTTCAAGATTTTCACGATGTTCCTTAATCATACTATATACTACTGAATCTAATTTGTTCTTGGCAAGTTGGAATCCTTTGTTAATCCTTAAAATGGGTATCTTTTCGATCAGTTCACCAAAGGGCATCCGAAGACGGTTGAAATAACGCATGCAAGTCAGTAAGGCTTCGCTGATTTCGTCATCTCCAACTTTAATATCCGAACCCAAAACAGTCACGCTTATAATTGCTGCTGTTACACGCATCATTTCTTTATGGATATCAAGTACCGATCCATCATTCCATGTACTACACATACGCATCGCATAACTCGTCATGATATCTGTATATCCCTTTATTCGATTAGGTTGAAGGGTTGGTAGTATCAACCGTCTTTGCCTTTCGTGGTAGTCAGCCTCGCTTGTTAGCAATCCCTCTCCTAAAAGTCGTTTAGAAATCTGTAAACCTCTACTTTTTATAAAGTTCCTATGGCTACTGACCAGTATATCTTCAATGTATTCAGGATGATTTATGAGGTAAACATGTTGCCTTCCAAACTTAAAGTGAGAGATATCACCATATCTATGTGCTATGTCCGTTAATGTTTTGAGCGGATCGCGCATAAAATTACGAAGCAATGTGTTTGGTAGCAACTTGGACGGACCGGGAGGATATATGAAATTATTCATTGTTACGAATACTGGTTATCAGTCTGCTACAACAGCTTATATCACTTTCATTTATGCGATATTAGCTATGCGAATTACTGTATGAATTCTTATTAGTACTACAGCAACACGACTAAGTCGTGACAGGACTAAACAACTGACATCGCAATAGAATTTTTAGTAGATTATAGACAGAAAAAATGTAATATGTTATTGGATTATGA
>JBKPEX010000397.1:0-3115 GCA_046728625.1 Thermoproteota archaeon | reverse complement strand
GGTATAGAAAACAGCCTGACTAGCCAGATTCCTGGAAGAGTAGTCAATATATTAACAAAGAAAGGTGATTCAGTCAAGAAAGGTGATTCAGTCATCATACTAGAATCCATGAAAATGCAAGTTGCTATAAAATCCCATAGGGATGGTTATATAAAAGAAATAAAAGTAACCCAAGGTGCTACCGTAGGAAGAAATGAAGTTGTAGCAATATTAGGGTGATTCGGGGGCAGCTTATTATTTCTATAACAATGGTCTAATAAGGAATCCACCCGACATATGCCTGTATAATTTCGTAAAGTCTGCTTAAACTATCAAACTATCCTAACGGCTGTTGACGATAATATTATATTTTCTTTAGAACATCGTTTATTTCTTTATAGTTAGGTTCGATTAAAGGATTATCTGATATCCACTTGTACCGGATTTTTTGGTCTTTATCAATTATAAATATAGAGCGTTTTGCCGCATTATAGTCCGGTAATGAACCAAGGTTCTTCATAACTATTCCATACCTAGTTATCGTTTCTCTCTTGTAGTCACTTAACAAAGGAAAGTTCAGATGGCGATTTTCAGAAAATATCTTATTTGCAAATGGTCCATCTACTGAGATACCTATTACTTGAGTTCCATCGCTTGTTAATTCCTTAAATGAGTCTCTTAATGTACACATTTCGGCAGTACATACAGGAGACTCTGCAGCAGGGAAAAATACAAGGACTACTTTCTTCCCTTTATAATCGCTCAACCGGTGCATCTTCATATCTATAGAGGGCAATTCAAAATCAGGTGCATAATCACCAAGGCTCGGTACAGATATAGTTGACGTGTCAGACATATGCGTAAATTCTAAGTTGACGATAATAATGCTTTCGGTCAAACAATCATTAAATTAAGATTTGAACGGAGAGATTATCCTTAGCTGTTTCACTATCTCCGACAATGCAGAAACTGCTTGATCTATTTCTCTCTTGGTATTCTGTATTCCAATACTTAGACGAAGTGAGCCAGTAATCTCTTCGAAAGTAAATCCCATTGCTTTCAACACATGTGACGATTTTTGTTTCCTTACGGAGCAAGCAGAGCCTGTAGAGGCTGCAATGCCGTATTCATCCAACTTAATAATCAAGTCCTCTCCATTGACTTTAGAGAAGGTGAAATGCGCATTACTAGGAATTCTGTTTTCAAGGGAACCATTAAGACGACAATTTGGTATCTCATTTATGATTCTATCAATAAGATAATTTCTTAATTGCAACATATGGGCGCTATTAAAGGACAGCCTCTGAGAGGCTATTTGACACGCTTTCCCAAATCCTATTATTCCATATACATTTTCAGTACCGGACCTTAACATATACTCTTGCCCTCCCCCATGGATTAATGGATGTATTTTCAATCCGTTACTGATAAACAGGGCCCCCACACCTTTTGGCCCATTTATCTTGTGGGATGATATAGAGAGTAAATCTATGTTCATCTGTTTAACATCGATTGGAATTTTTCCAACAGCCTGAACAGCATCAGTATGAAAAATTGCATTTCCGCCTCTGGTATGAGTTATTTTTGCAAGCTCAATAATTGGTTGAATAGTTCCCACTTCGTTATTTGCAAACATTATGGATACTAACGCTGTTTTTTCCTCAGATATCGCGTTTTCAAGAGTCGTAGGTTCAACTTTTCCTTCAGCTGTGACTGGAAGATAAGTTACTTCAAACCCAATTCTCTCCAGATCTTTAATCGGTTCCAAAACTGCTTCATGTTCTATACTACTTGTGACTATGTGCTTTTTTCTTGGATTTATTTCCCTCATACGAAGTGCAGCTCCTTTAATCGCTAGATTGTTTGCCTCAGTTCCGCCAGAAGTAAATATTACATCTCTTTGATTTGCGTTAATTATTCCTGCAACCTGCTTCCTAGCCTTCTGTATTGCATACATTGCTTCCCTACCAAACTTATGGATAGATGACGGATTCCCATAACTTTCTTTAAGGTAGGGTATCATTTCTTGAAAAACTTCCTCTAAAACTGGAGTCGAGGCCGCGTTATCTAGATATATCATATAGGATCATGTAGGATCATGGAATTGATTCATGTTCTTACTCACAATTTCCTATCTTACCACAATTAGGTTTCCTGTACGATAGCCTCTAGCGTCTATTGATACAAATCTAAAACCAAGTTCTTTTAATTCAGAATCAAGTAAATCTAATTTTTGAATATCAAATAATTTAGCTAACTCATTACTTCCCACTTCAACCCTTGCGACATCTCCATGGTCTCTTACTCTAACTTGGTCCACATTAAATATTTTTTTTACAACGATTTCTGACATTTCAACCCTCCTGAGTTTTTCATAAGTAATTTCGGTTCCTTGCGGAATTCTGGAGGCTAGGCATGAGTTGGATGGCTTATTGTATATTGAAATGCCGAAAAACTCGGCTATAGATCGTACTTCAGTTTTATGTAATCCTAATTCTTGCAGAGGACTTCTTATGCCATTTTCCCTAAGTGCTCTAATTCCTGGTCTTGTATCGCTAAGATCATCTACATGTGTTCCATCGACAATGAGGTTTATTCCAAGCTTTTTCGATTCCTGTAAAAGACAATTTGTTAGCTCCTTTCTACAATAGTAGCACCGCAATTTATCGTTGGCAACAAATTGTAAATTCTCTAATTCATTGTAGTCAATTACGTTATGTTTTATGTTGATTTCCTTTGCCACTTTTATAGCAGAAGATATCTCTTCCTCAGAGAGTGTTTTGTAATTAGCGGTTATGGCTAAAGCCTTATTGCCAAAAGCCTTTTTGGCTGCTAAAGCAACAACGGAGCTGTCTACTCCACCTGATAATGCCACAATAACTCCTGTATCGCTGTTTTTTAAAAACCAGCATACTATATTTGAAAATTTTTCGTTGGTACGCTCTAACACTTCCTAACTGCCTCCTATTCTCTCCATAATTTGTATATTTGCCAATTCCATTGCGTTTTTAACTGGTATCCCAGCTTTAGAAGCGATATTCTTTATATCGTCAAATTCAGGCTTTATGCTAATGGTTTTACCATTAGAATCCTTCGCAATTTTTACATGAATATTGAAGGCGTGATTATTGTTATT
>JBKPEX010000155.1:0-1926 GCA_046728625.1 Thermoproteota archaeon | reverse complement strand
GTCATGCTAGACGGAGGATTCACAAGATGGAAGAAAGAAGGATATTGCGAAGAAAGTAAGAGTAATCCATTTCTACCCTCTAACTTTCTGCCCAAGCCCAATAACAGCATGATTGCTGATTCCAACTATATAAAAAACAATGTGAAAATAAAGAATGGGAAAGTTAAGTTAGTCGATTCTCGCTCGCAACCAGAATTTCAAGGTACGATAGCACGGGCGGCTAGAGGTGGGCACATACCAGGTGCAATGAACATTGATTGGGTTCTTAACATTGAAGATCATTCTTTCAAAGAAAAAGAACAACTAAATAGGATGTACTCAATCATACCAAAGAACTCGGAAATTATAACATATTGCCAGGGTGGATACCGCGCTGCTAATACATTTGTCGTTTTGAAAATGTTGGGTTACAAAAATGTGAGAATGTACCTGGGTTCGTGGGGAGAATGGGGAAACAAACTAAATCTGCCAGTTGAGCAATAGGATCAAGACTGGCATATGGATAGGCTGGACGAGTGACACCGTCTTACTATTGTGGGGCATGTTTTATTAAACTGGAATTATATTATACAAAGAGAAGAAGGAAGGTAAATCTAAAGCAAGATATTGTTTTGCAGCAATTTTAATTTCCATCTTCTTTTGCTAGCCTTTGTATATTAGAAAACAACTCTGGAAAATATTTTCGACTTCTTGTAGATAGAAAAGTCGTCTGTTCCATTAAAATTAAGAATTGCTCCTTTGATAGATTTTAAGCTTGTTTTAGGAATAATCTAATATTAATATAAAGCAATCAGTTTCAGCGAACGCCCACTGACATCATTATGTATATGAGGAAAAAGATAGATTGTTGGAGAATATATCAGTTAATTCGATCCATTATTTTATTAAATGCGCTTTTCCAACCCTCAGGTCCTATTCCTTTTAACTTGACGATATTTTTAATTTCAAGATCTTGCCATGAACCGTCTGATCTTTGGACTAACATTGGAACCTCCATATGCTTTAACATTGGAACATCGTTTGCACTATCTCCTACACCGAAGAATACAACTTGATTGTGGTATTTCTTTCTAAAGAGATTTACTAGTATATTCACAGCATTGCCTTTGTCATTGCCACTTGTAATATCAAGAAAGCGTCCTCCATGAATTACCTTCAAACCCATGTTATCAACAATTTTAGTAAACAGAGATATATCCTCCTTTTTTATTTGCAAAATAGTTTCGCCGTATTCTCTTTGTGCCATTCTTTTTGTGTAATCTATTGGCATCGTTGCTAATTTACTCAATTCTTCCATGGATACATCTGCTACACCTTTGAACTCGATTTTGAATTTATTTTTTATTTCAGAAAGCTTTGTTCTTACCTCTTTTGCAGATTTAGCGAGCTCTATTATAATATATTCTTCTTCCTGTTTAGTTTTATCAAAACAGGCAGAACTAAGATCAAAGTAATTATTGGGAATAATTATTGCACCGCCATTTTCTACAATAAATGGATCTGCTGTTAATCCTAAATCATTTCTTATTTTATCCTGTTCAGATCTAGTTTTGGCTGAACAAAGAACTACGGGAATATTATTTTCTTTTAGTATAGATACCATCTTTTCTGTTCCATCATATTTACCTGAAAAAATATTTGTTAAAGTACCGTCTATGTCAGTAAAGACCACTTTTTGTAACATATTTTTAATTAAAAAAGACATACCACTGGGGTGATTAATAACAGTAATGAATTTGTCCTCTTTGTTGTCTTTTATACTATTTTTTACGATACTCTAATAGTCTGAGGTTTGCTGCTGTAGAAGTTAAACCCGCAGCTTGTTATTCTTGTTGGTGTGTTGTTTTGCTTGGGTTGAATCATCCAACTATTGAACAAAAGAAGCAGTAGATTACTGAATAATAATAATAGTAATAATATCATTCT
>JBKPEX010000119.1:0-5587 GCA_046728625.1 Thermoproteota archaeon | reverse complement strand
CTGGAGTAATAGTAAGAATATCAAGCAAACAAAAGTGGTAGTTATAAACAAATGTGCAAATGTTGACGATGAGAACAAACGGACACATATACAAGACGTAAGATGTGAAATTAACCACGATACCATAGTGGGTACAAGCTCCTTACTTACCGACGGTAACATAAAAATAGAATCGACTAAGTAAGTCAGTCAGTACATACTAGAATAGGACGCTAATTCCCAAATTTTTTTTCTTTTCTTTTTTAGCAAAATACGCTAGATGCATTATCTCAGTAACAAGATTGACAGGGTTTGTAGCCATAACGAAAATAACCAGATATGATAATGGTAACGGACTGAAGTTCTAGAATGACTATTTGTATGCTATTCATAACATAAAGGAAAAGAAGGTGTGTATCCAACAACAAATTTATGATAAAGAAAACGTTAAGTTATTTTCTGCCTTTTTTTCATTCTCTCGTAACAATACCTTCTCTGTAGCCTTCACTCGAATTAATACAGGAGGAATTTTCTCATATAACAGATTCTTTACAATGTTCACTATCATACTTTCTTTAGCTGACAACAACATTGCTTTCTTTGGCTGCACAACTTAATAGATGCCACCTCTAATATGGTACTTGAAATTTATTGTTATGGAGTAGAAAAAACAGATGAAGGTAAACGAGAATTTATGTATAGCGGGAAGATAATTAGCACTTTAAAGAAACTGATGAATCTTATATCTGAATATTTAATCGATATGGATAAGATTTCTATTGATCCTATATGAATGCAGATCCTGTCAAATATCTCTCTAAAGTAGACCCTCAACTTGCTGAAGTAATCAAGGTTGTCGGTAAGTATTCAATTAAGATGCGTGATAACGCATTTCAATCCTTATTAGAGTCAATAATTTATCAGCAGCTTGCTGGAAGTGCTGCGAATGTTATCTATAGAAGGTTTATCAAATACTTTGATAACGTGACACCAACGCCTAAGCAAATTATTTCAAGCTCAGAAACTGAACTGAAATCTAAAATTGGCTTATCAAGTAAAAAAATAGAATATTTAAAGGACCTTTCTACTAAAGTTGTTGAAGGAAAATTACGGTTAGATCAATTACCGACACTGTCAGATGAAGAAGTTATTAGCCAATTGATTGAGGTGAAAGGGATAGGCACATGGACAGCAGAAATGTTTTTGATCTTCTGTCTTGGAAGACCTGATGTTTTGCCTGTTACAGATCTAGGAGTAAGAAAAGCCATGTGCAAAATATATTCATTGCCAGAACTTCCAAAACCGGCAGAAATGCTAGCTATATCTCAACCATGGAAGCCTTACAGAAGTGTTGCTACGTGGTATCTATGGAAATCACTAACAAAATTCAATTCAATTGGATAATATGCATATTTGTTGAAGCCGTAATACTTCGTTGTTAGTCCTATGCTTAATACTTTGTGTTGTGAGCCAATATCTGTAAACCTCTATCGGACTTCGATTGAGGATTTGTATCAATCTACTTACTTACAAATAGCCAAAATCAAGAGTTCTCATTTTTATAACACAAATAACAGACATTAAAGATGATCGATCTTATTCTGATGTTTTCTATGACTATTCGGCAACTATTAAAAAGAAAAATGGAGTTACAGACTAATGTTACTATTAACTTGTTTCGAGTTCTCTGATCCTTTCTGCGACGCCTTGAGTTTCTTTATCTAAGCTGTCTTTGTATTCTTTGAGTAATGAAATTCGTTCTTCCTTGGTAAGAAAACTTCTAACTCTGCTAAAGTCTGTTCCAGTTCCACAGCAACCATAACCCATTCACTATTCACCTCCTTCATTGTGTTTGCACATATCGTATATACGATATACAAAAGGCGTATTTATATATATCGGATACACGATAATATAACTGATGTAATGCGGATGCCGAGAATTAGAAATAATGGGAACTATTGTTGTGATATGAGAGGAATGCTAGGGTTTCTAATTCTTTTTCTCCTCTCAAAAAAATCAATGCATGGTCAAGAGATTGCAGAAGAGATTGCCAAGAGGAAAGGAGAACGGCCTAGTCCCGGAACTATATATCCTGCATTAAGAACTCTAAGAGAACTGGGATTTATCGTTGAAGAAGATAGTAAAAAAGATGGTAAAATTATAGTCTATAGTCTAACGCAGAGAGGCAAAAATGCACTTATAATTGCAAAACGGAAATTCGTAAGAACCTTCCTTGGAGTAATTCCTTAAACCTAAAGTGTTGACTAGAATGTAGTAAATGGTGACTGTATTTTCAGTTAGTCTTGTTGCAGAAGTGATTGTTAAACATAAAACATTAATATTTTTTATTTCTTATAGTTTCATTATAGGCAGTTACTTCTTTAGTCCGTTCAGCTATGATAGATAGTATGATTCATTAACTCGACATTTACTGTAATGCGTTAAATAAAAGCTCCACATACACGAAATTCTTGTTTACCTTTGCTATTTTCACTCTATGAATTCTTAACATAGACTTATCTTCACTACAATGACATATTATACGCCGTATCTTCTAACTTTTTGTTACTTGCGTCAACAGATAATGGCATTAGTATTGTGCAGCAGATGTAATTCCTTAGGTATATTAATAAATATTGGAGTTAATAGTTTTAGGAATGAATAAACCAAGGCAGTTGTGGGTTATTTTATTTGTACTATTTCTTTTTGCAAATGTTGTTGTTATAAGTAATATTAGCTTGACGCAACTGTCATATGGGCAGACGGGTAATAATACTAGCGCCCATCATTCCTTATCACCTAATATGCTAAATGGTACTAACAATACAAAAGCACTTGCAAAAGCCAGAGAACAATACTTATCAGCCTGGAATCAGACAGATTTTCAATCTGCTTTTGACACATTTATAATTCCTGGCTCCAGTGAAGGGTATGGATTGTACGACCAACATCGACCTGATAATGTCTTCAGACCAGGTGAGACGATGGTTCTTTATATAGAGCCTGTGGGATTTACTCACAGAAAAGTAACTGACGAAAATGGAAAGACACTATACGAAATTAAATTAATTCCAAGCGTAACAATTTTCTCTCAGGCTACCAACCAATCTCAAACTTTGAATATTGCTCCCTTTGATCTTCGTTCACACAATAAGAATACAGAATTTGATTTAACCATTACAGTTAGACAGGAGACACCATTTCCTTCAGGGAATTATAAGCTTGCTTATGATGTTACTGATGCATTCTCCGGAAAGAGTTTTGAGATAATAAAGAATGTAAAAATAACCAACATATCTATGCGTTAATAGCATGTCAGAATGACACTTATCTTGCCATCATAAAATATACAGCTAATAGGTTTAAGGTGGTAGTAGTACTAGTAGTAGCGGCAGCGGCAATAATGTAAACTCTTCGTCCTAAATCAACTAAAGAAGGAAGAAAGAAGATGAGAAGCTTAGCTGGTTGTTATCAAGACAGCACATATGCATATACCAATGATGATAAATACACCCTATTTCCATTCCCATACTTTGTAGAATGTGTTACCTAACTCATCTCCCTCATACTCAAATACACCGACAATATTATTAAGAAAAGCAAGTTTTCCTGAGGATGAAGCTTTATAAAAGAATGAACCACGAAACATCACTTTTTTTCCATCATCGGTAAATTTTCCTATTCCCTGTCCTGTCTCCGTAGCCATCTCTCCGCTGCCGTCTCTAATTGTTATTACACCCTGTCCTTGCCCATAAAGCGCGTTACCTTTAGGAATCGTGTAAAATGTAGCCATATGGGTAATCTCTATACCCTTCATAGTGCCACTTGCAGTGAAAGAGTATTCTACCTTAGGTCCTTCTGCTGCATCTAATACTCTCTGTCCGGTAACCTTACCTCTTATTTCAGCAATCTGATCTCCTAACATACCCTTCTTATCAGATGGGGTAGTACTTATTTGCTTTTTGAGCATTGTCTTCTTGTTAAACGTCTAATTGCCAATTTGAATATGGACTTTATAGCTATTTTATAGTTACAGACTATTGCAGTTAGAAAATAACCAACACAGATTCAGCGTATCAAAATAACTGCCCAGTTACGACGGCCTATCTCTATTGGCATGTGGATAGAAAGTATTTTAACTCTATTAACAATTTCACTTTTTGTTCCTGCCGTTCCTTTCAATGCATCTTTAAAACTTTGAAGATGAGCAAAACTTCTTAGCTGTTGACTATTAGTCTTTGAAGAAAAAGGAGAATTAATAGTGCTGTTATCTTTAATTTTGGAATTAGAATCAACTATCGAAGTACCATTATGATCGACAACTATTAGTCGTTCGCCTCGGTCAAGATAAAGATCGTTAATATTCTCCTGGACACTAGCAAAATCTAAAATTCCAACCCAGTAGCCAGCAAGTTTATGAGGACTATTATCAGTGATGCTAGTATTGTTGCTATTTATACCAACATTATTACTATACACTGGAACAGCTATTGCTATTGCTGGAACATGGATAGATGCTGAGATAAAGACAGAACTTATGTATGTGTTATTTGTGGATGTTACTCCTTTATACCAATCTCTATCAGCATAATTGAGTCTTGGCAGCTGTTTTTGATCGGAGTACGGCTCACCAATGTAAATATTACCATTTGGTAAAGTGAAGTATATGCTTCCAAAGTCTTTATCCCTGCTGAGAATTTCTTGAGCCACTTTCCTTTTTTCTACATCAAGATTTTCTGATATTCCCATGTGAATCTTGCTTATATTATTTGCAAATGACACGTTTTGCACTGCAGGTTCTCTACTGGTAATTTCCAGAATATTGACAGCATCATGAAGTCTATTTCTAACTATGTCAGCTACTAGCTTTACTACATTTTTTTTGTAGTTGATTATTTCTTCTTGACGTGGTGGTGGTGGTGGTGGTTGTTGTTGTTGTTGCTCTGTAGTTTGATTATGTTCCAACACCTGGAATGATGATGACTGTGCGTAAACAGCATATCTATTAGGACGGTTACTTATAGTCGAAGCAGAGAATATACTATATAATATTATAAACATTACAAACGCAAGTATTAGTATTGTAAAAGACGATATCTCATGCCGCAAAGATGCTTTATTGCACTCCTACCTCTATATATTCTTCTAATAGTAAAGAAAGACACTAGCAAAAGATAATCCATTGCTGCAAAACATTATTATATTATGCTTCGAGTGACTTTCAAATATTTACAAAAGTTAGTTAGCAATCACGAAAAAACTGCTTCAGGACAAGTCTTGTTTGCAAGACTGAAGGATAAATCTTTATGGATTTGAAATCCTCAATCGCCATGAATTGAAAGAGAATATAATCTAAAGTATCTTGCACATAGTCTTTTAGAATGGTTAGTTTTATGAAAACTATCATTTTATTATCTTAATCAATTAGATGACCATATTAATTATGTATAAACAAGAAATCAGGTGTTTACCAATATGTGAAAGAAAGAAAACAGTTAAAGGAGAGCGACGGCATCCATATTCCTATTTGACAGGAGAAACAGAATATAAAAATTTCTACAATCCTTTTGCTGCTGGTATGGAATTATGGCAAAAGTCGATGGCA
>JBKPEX010000165.1:0-1928 GCA_046728625.1 Thermoproteota archaeon | reverse complement strand
TAGTATATTTAAATAATGCCAAATATGATTACATAGTGCTAACTTACTAAAAGCAAGAATATTTGACTATAGAATTGTCAAAGCCCTCGTATGAACAGAACGCAATGTAATAAGATAAAAAGATAAAAAATTAATTTATTCTTACATTCAATTTCATTTATATTCTGATATTATGGAGATAGACCTGATCATTTATAACAGACAATAGTAGATAAGTAGATCATAGAGTTAGCACTATGATAACGAATTACCCACTAGTTTATATATTGCTGGTCTGAATAAAGTGTTATGAAATTGAATAACAAAATTCCGTGGGCTCTGGCCATGGCAACATTAGGCGTAACTTACGCTGGCGCACTGAATACCACAGTAATATTCGGAATAGCAAGCGTTGTTCTAGGAGGATGCGCAATGATAACTGCATTAATAACTAAGCAACGAATAGAGAAAAGAAAATTGAAACCAGCTTTGGCAGAAGAGTTAAGATAATTTTTAACCACAAATTCCCCCTTCTTTTTTTAGCCACCTTTTTTATAATCTTTAAAATACAATTTTTTATAAAATAAATTTAATATTGTTCTATATTTTCGTTATGATTGGGTATCATAATACTAGTGCCTAACTGTGCAATATAGTATGCAACGCTTAAAAATGATAGAATACAGCATACAAGCGAAATGACAAACATTCAGCATGAAACAGAGATAAATGCACCTCTAGCTAGAGTGTATGATTACTATACAAATCCAAACAACATACAGAAAGCATGGCCTCGTGACATAGTTAAGGAGTCAGAATCTCTTTCATCCTCAAAAAATGAGGAAGGCTCTGAGATGAGAGTAAAAGGAGAATATATGGGTAAAGAAGAAGAGATGATATTAGAAGTTGTAGATAAACAACAAAATAGAAGATTAGTTACTCGACAAACACAAGGTCCGTTTAAGAAATGGGAAAGCATCCAAGAATTTCAGGAAAATGGAGATAACAGAACGCGCGTTAGACATTCAATTGACTATGAACTTCCAGCTACTGGAAAAATTGCAAACCTGCTTTCTGGTAGTCAAGCAAACAACAAGATAAGTCAAGGATTAGAACAATCAGCTCAAACTGTGAAGCAAAAGTTAGAATCTGGTCAGGATTGATACGATAGCAAATACAAAGGATGTGAAAATTAGATGTCATCACTTAATCATTTAGTAGGACACTTTGAAATTCCAGCAGACAATGTAGATAGCTTGAAGAACTTTTATAGCTCGCTATTTAGTTGGCAATTTGAGAAAGGAGAAACACAAGGCTATTGGATAATAAAAAATGCAGGTATAAGCGGAGCGTTAACACAAAAAGAAAATCCAGAGCAAATATCAACACAGTTTATAACCGTAGAATCAATTGAAGACTACATAAACAAAGCAAAACAATTAGGAGCTACATTGGTAAAGAATAAGCAAGAGATATCCGAAGGATATTATGCTGTATTAGAAGATCCACAGAAAAATACATTTGGAATATGGCAAAATAAATAATGCAGAAATTCCTTTTTATTTATTAATCTATAGGGTAATCAATAAAATTAAAGATGCTATTTTCTTTATTTAATTCAGTCATAACATGATAGACAAAGGATCTTTAAATCATGCTGTCTAACGTAATACGTGTGTGTGTCTAGCATCGAACGACGACCACAGAATCCCGCTTTTTACGTCACATGACTGCATAGTACGTACACATATATTCGAATCACCTTTTGCACAACAACTAGATCTTAATATAGTCCATTAAGCACGGTTTAGTACAAATCGTAGACAGAATCTGTTCTTTCCCTCTGATCCATGTTCTACACTTAAAAAACTAGGGTTAAAGTTTAATGGTATTTGCGTCCATGGAGAACACCATTTGCCTATCATAAAGTCATTCTTAATAATTTTTAC
>JBKPEX010000320.1:0-15149 GCA_046728625.1 Thermoproteota archaeon | reverse complement strand
ATTTCTGATATCCATCTTTCTTCAAAATTAAAGATAACAAGAGAAGAAGCAAAGATAAGAGCACTAGATGTGGTAGATTATATCAAATCCCATGGATTGAAATCTAGGTTTACCATGGAAGATGCAAGTAGAACCGATCCTAACTATCTTATCGAGATGTGCAACGAGATAAGCAAACAAGGGATTGAAAGGATCAGTATTCCAGATACAGTAGGCATTATGCGACCGAGAGGTATGTATAATCTTGTTAAAATGGTGCACGATAATATTGATAAATCAAAAACCTCGCTAGATGTTCATTGTCATAATGATGTAGGATTAGCACTTGCAAACTCTTTAGCAGGATGCGAAGCAGGAGCGGAACAACTTCATACAACTATCGATGGCTTTGGGGAAAGGACCGGTATTCCTTCGCTAGCGGAAGCTGCAGTTGCGCTGACGTTAATTTACAATTCGGAGAACGATTTGCGGCTACACATGCTTAAAGATCTTTCTAAAACGATTTCTCAATATATAAGTATTGAAGTCCCTCAATCAAAACCAATTGTAGGGGACAGTGCATACAAACATAAAGCCGGTACTCATCTCGCTGCAATTTTGAGAAATCCTGCAGCATATGAAATATTGGAACCAAAGACTGTAGGTAATCGACGCAAGATTGTATTTGGTGAACTTGCAGGTAAAAATGGCGCTTCATATTTATTGTCGTTGCTGGGATTAGAAACAGGACATCACGAAGCAGAAACTTTAGCTCGCGGTTTGAAAGAACTTCGCATGGGTGATATCTTGGAATTATATCTAGACGATAAATTGGAGAGAAAGATACTTAATGATGCAACTATGAAAGTAAAGGAGTAAGCAATAATATGGTTAAATGTCCAGAATGCGATGCAGAAATAAAAGTACCTACTGATTCAATAGAAGGCGAAATTTTGACGTGTCCTGATTGTGGTACAAGCTACGAGTTAGTAAAGGAGGGAGATCAATTTAATATAAAACCTGCCCAAGTTGTCGGTGAGGACTGGGGGCAGTGACTGGAGGAAAGACATCATCCTTATCTCTTACAATTCTTTATGACAATATTAGATGGGAAGAAAAGGCTCTTTATGAATCTGCGAAAAGAAAAGGAGTTCACATAAATAATATTGATTGTAAAAGTCTCATTGTTAATTTAAACAAGGATTTTCAGCAATATAGAGAAAAAATTATTCTTCAACGTTGCGTTAGCTATTTTAAGAGTATTCATTCAACTGCTGCTTTGGAAGGTCTAGGAGCGTATATGATCAACCCGCTTTATTCAGCCATTGTATGCGGCAATAAATTATTTTCTCATATGATGCTTCAAAATGCTGGAATAAAAACACCTAAAGCTTTTTCAGCGTTTTCCGAAGAATCTGCGCTAAAGGTTCTTGATGAAATGGGTTATCCTGCAATAATTAAGCCTACTATTGGCAGTTGGGGTAGACTGATTGCACTCTTGCGGGACAAATATGCAGCGAAGGCAGTAATAGAAGACCGAGAACATATGTTCCCTCTTTACCATGTTTACTATTTTGAAGAATTCGTAACACGTCCTCCGCGCGATATAAGGGCAATTGTTGTTGGAAATAGAGTTGTTTCAGCCATTTATCGCTATTCTGAAAGCAATGATTGGAAAACAAATATGGCATTAGGTGGTCGGGCGGAAGCTTGTCCAATTACGAGTGAATTAGAAGACATATGTGTAAAATCTGCGAATGCGCTTGGTGGAGAAATCGTTGGAGTAGACCTTATGGAAAGTAACGAGCGTGGATTAATTGTTCACGAAGTCAATAATACAACTGAATTCAAAAACACCGTAAGGGTGACAGGAATAGATGTCCCTGGGTCGATGATTGATTACGCCTTAAAAAAGGCGAAAAGTTAGAAAGAAAGAATAACAAAGTTGATTTCTCCTACTTTTGCCGTAGAATTATTAAAAAGATCATTGGAACAATATACTCCTTCCCGATCGGAGGCATCTCTTGCAAATATCCTGAAAAGTAAATGTGTAAATGAGCTTGGTTTTGAACAGGCCCATATTGACAGTGTTGGAAATATTATTGCAACTAAGGGTAGCGGGGAACCAAGAATATTATTGTGCGGTCATATGGATACTGTTCCCGGTCAAATTCCTATTAGAATAGAGGATGGTTATCTGTATGGTCGTGGAGCGTCAGATGCAAAAGCTCCATTAATCGCAATGTTACTCGCAGGTTCTGAATTTCCAAAACAACGAGGAACTATAATTTTTGCTGGCGTAGTAGATGAAGAAGGAAATGCAACTGGAATAAAGCAACTTGTAAAGAGTAACATAGCCGTAGATTATGCCATTTTTGGTGAACCAAGTGGCATAGACAATATTACTATTGCATACAAAGGAAGACTGGAAATTAGACTTACATGTAATGTTGGATATACTGCTCATGCCAGCGCTCCTTGGCTTGCTAAAAATTCGATTGAAGAGATATTTGATTTCTGGAATGCAATAAGTCTCAAAATAAAATTAGCAAGTATGGGAGAGAACAAGTCTAATTCTATTAGTTGTAGCCTGACGGAAATTACAGGTGGCTCTAGTCATAATGTCACACCTCAACAATGCAAGATAACAATAGATATACGAGTACCTGCTTCTACTACATGCAAAAGTGTGCTCAGAATTTTAGATGAAACCATAAAGAAGATTGAAGGAGAAAAAGAAGGAGTAAAGGCTACATATAGAATTGAAGACATGACAGATCCCTTTGAAACAAATCCATCATCTGCTCTTATAAGGTCTCTCTCACTTTCAATACTTGACGTTCGTAAGAAACGGCCGAATCTCTTACGTAAGACTGGCACGGGCGATATGAATATTCTGGGAAATGCCTTCAAAATACCCGTAGTAACTTATGGACCTGGAGATTCCCATGCTTCCCATAGTGTTAAAGAGCGAGTAAATATAGACGAGTATATTTCTAGCATAGACGTATTTAGCAGAGCATTGTTTCATGTATCTAGACTCCATAGTATTAACGGCGTTAGGGTGAATGGTACCAAAGAAAAAATATAGATCTAAATTACTATTGACCTCATGCTCTGGTTTATTGGAATAGGTATCAATGGATATCGTGGCATAAGTCTTTATGCCTTGGACGTTATGAAATCATGTAATGTAATATACATTGATACTTTTACGAGCGCATTAACTAAGATGGATCTAGAAGATTTAAAGCATATAATCAAAGAAAATGAGAATAGAAAAATATCTGCTGTCCAAAGATGGTTTGTAGAAGATGGACGTATGATACTTGAACAGTCAAAAAATAATAATATAGCATTACTAACGTATGGCGACCCGCTGATTGCTACTACTCATACGGAATTGTATGTACGAGCAGTGAGAAACTTCATTAAAACTGATGTTATACATGCTGCTTCCGGAATTACGTCTTTGATTGGTGAAGCCGGATTACATATGTATAAATTTGGTAGGACAGTTACATTGATGTTAGCACCACAATCTGCTATTTCCGTATACAATACAATCTTGGATAATTTACTCGTTGGAAACCATACGATGATTCTAACTGAATACAGTAATGATGACGATGGGAAACCTTTCTTTCTCGATCCACGTCATGTTCTTTCATCATTATTGGAGATAGAAAAGCATTCAAAATGCAAGATATTTTATGAAGAGACATTTGTAATTGTTGGTTCTAGAATTGGTACTAAACAGAAAAACATAGTATCTGGAAAAGTGAGATCACTCATTGACACAAATTTCGGAGTCGGACCGCATTCAGTAATAGTAACTGGGTCGCTCCATTTCACGGAATCAGATGCTCTATTGACTCTTACTAATAACATGGATGCCCCAGTGGATAATACTCTAACTATTGATAGAGCGTCTATCACTATGGTTAAAAATTATGCTCCAAAAGCCAAAAAAGCAATTGAACAAATGAAGAATATAGTCAGGGCAAATGATAATTCTGTCATCAACAACAATGGATCGATTGAAGTCCTTAATAATGCAGAATATTATATTGACGATGCAGAAAGATTTCTAAGGCAAGGTAAACTAGATCTTGCTGTTTTAAGTATTGGCTATGCAGAGGGTCTAATTGATGCACTGCGTTTCCAAAGGGGAATAAATCCTTGGCTTTTGTAGCCTAATGTACAATATCTATGTCTTCTAGACGCAAAGGCTATACAATGTAAAACCATATTCTGACTATATCATGATAATAAAGTTAACATATGTAATATTATACAATCAAGGTCTAGACCGTGCTAGAACATGCTTTAAAAGTTTTAGTCATCTTTTTACCAAAATAGTTTATTATGCCACTGATTCATTCTAGTTGGATAAAGATGGTAAGGAGTTCAAGAAGCAAAAATCAGAAACCCAAAGTATCCTGTATTCCTTCTGAACTTTTGCAGTTTGTGCAACGCGATACTTATTCTCTGCTTATCAAAGGTGATGCAGGAACAGGAAAAACTACTCTTTCACTATCTATTCTGAGGGCATTAAACATCAAAAGCAATTTCTTCTACATTTCTACAAGAATATCCACTAAACAACTCTTTACATATTATCCTTGGCTTCATGAATTAATTGAAAAACCCAAAATGTCTCCAGCAGCGGGTGAGACGCCTCACAAAGGATATACTTTATCGAGCTTTGAGGATGCGCGTCTTGATGAGCCAGAATCGCTTTTTGAGAGAATTACCAATCAATTAATGGATGTTAAAGCTCCCATCATTATAATTGACAGCTGGGATGCTATTGCCTCTTTTATGGATAAAGAAGCAAGGTTAAATAATGAACGCGTTTTGCAAACATGGTGTGAAAGGGCAGGGGCCAAGCTAATTCTTATAAGTGAATATCCCACTAACAAGACACTTGACTTTCTTGTCGATGGAATTGTGGAACTACAGTATAAGTTCCATGATGATTTAAAGATAAGAGAAATTCTCCTTTCAAAATTACGAGGTATTGAAATAAAGAAGCCATCATATATTTATTCTCTTAATGATGGTATTTTCCGAAGCTACAGTTCATACTCGCTATCTGATTTTGACATTAGTTCAAATTTTGCATGCATTCATAAAGAGGCACAGGCGCTAGAGCCACTACTTTCGAAGGACTCTTATATAAAAAGTGGGTATGAAGCTCTAGATACAGACCTGGGAGGAGGATTTCCAAGTAAAGGAATTGTACTTATTGATACAGATCCATCTATAAATGTCAAAATAACTACAGCTTTTTTAGCCGTTATCATATCAAAGTTCGGTAGATCATGTAATCCAGTCATAATTCAACCATCTTCGATATTTGATGCTAATTTTATAGAATGTTATATGAACACTCTTGTTCGTATCGATGCCATGAAGAAAGGCCTTGTACAAATCCTCTATCCTATAAAAGAAATGGAAGAACAAGGAGAAACATCACTAGATGTGACAGACTACGGTTACCTAAATAAATTTCAACAACAATTTGAATTATTTAGAAATGTCATTGCCAAAACCAGGCAGGAACATCCTGATAAAGTTTTGTTGAACGTATTGGGAATGGAAACGCCAACCTCAGGAAAAATAAACAAAACTAATGAAATCAAGATACTTGATATTATATCATTCGTTAGGTCAAATAGTGATCTTTGCCTACTGCTGACTACTAATTCACAAGATATGCATGACCACATAACTAGAATAAGCGATATTTATTTAAAACTTAAGACAATAAATGGAACATTGTGTCTTCATTCAGTAAGACCCTCAATGCGCTTATATGCACTTACGACGATTACATCGATAGAATATCCAAAAGTTAAGCTTGAACCACTTGTATAGTATTATGTACTTAAATGGTAGTATTCTTCTGCAAAGTTTTCTTCGATACCAACAGGTAATAACTCTTTCATTTGATCATAATAAGAAAGAAATTTGTTACCTTTATGAGTTATTCTATATACCAATTTATTGCCGTTGTTAACCTCTTGAATAAGTCCACTATTAAGCAGCGAATCGAGGTAGATCTTACACTGATCATTGCTTAACATCGCTTTGTACATTATTTTTGTACGAGTTTCCTCCCTAGCGGATGATTTTAGAATTGCAGCAATTACTTCATATCGACTACGATTCTTCATATCAACGATAGATTTAAACCTACATGCAATTTAATGTGAATGGAACTATTAGATAGAAATATTATTCAATAAGCGAGAACAACAAGTTGATAATTACTAACATCAGATCATAGTGTCTGTATGAAACAAATGTGTGAGCTGTTTATATCTATCTATAAATTCTTTGCCTAGCTCACTTGTCCTGAAAATATGACGCTTCGAATCAGGACGTTCTTGTATCTTATCTAACATTCCATGCTTAAGGAGAAAATTCAGATAATCGTTGATTTGTTTAGAATTAAGGTTACATCTATACATAACATGCGTTTTCCTAGCTCCGCTACTGCATATAGATAATATAAATTCAATAATCTCCAACCATCCTCTATTACTCCAACCGCTCGAATTTAAAGGCAAATTGTTATCAAGATATTATTATATCTCTTACTATTATAATACATGTACTTTTTCATTGCAGAAAGCAAATTCTATGAGATTTATTCCACAAACAAAATATCCTTAAACGGGCTGGTTGCACATATTAAGATTATAATATCAAATTATCATTAACTTTTACCATATGGGTTCATATTCAATTTACGTAATATTATTAACTTAATACAAAGTTCTTGAAATATAATGATAAAAGACTTTGAAAAATTTATACCCAAGATTACTTCTCTTGACTTTATTCAAGCAGTTGACAAAGCTGTCACTGTGATGCAAGACGAAAGGCGTTTTGGTTATATTGTTGGGGGAAAAATAACTGGAGGATTTATGGAGCTACAAATACCAGAAAATCTTGTTATTATTGGTGATCTACATGGAGATTTTACATCATTTTTTGAAATACTCCAAAATATCGACTTTGAGTACTTCCTTGGCAACCCTAACAATAAGATTATATTTTTAGGGGACTATGTTGACCGAGGAACTAATTCTATTAGAATTTTATATATGTTGTGCATTTTGAAATACAAGTATCCAAACTCAGTTATACTTATGCGGGGTAATCATGAATCTCCTGCAGAATTTCCATTTTGTTCACATAACTTACCAATTGATATAATGAACTTATTCGGAGCAGAGACTGGAAAATTGATTTATAATAAAAAGATCCTTCCATTTTTTAAACTTCTCGTTCTTGTAACATTGATAAAAGGTCGCTTAATTATCGTCCATGGTGGCTTGCCTGTAAATCTCTCTGAGCCAATGATAAGTGATTTTAAACAAATCTTTGCCGCATCAGCAGAAAACTATCTTCGTGATACAGTAATGGAAGAGATATTATGGAGTGACCCTCGTGAGAATATAGGAAATAACTTGTATTGGGAAAACTCTAAAAGAGGCTTTGGCAAGTATTTTGGAATAAACATCTCTAAGAAGTGGTTAAAGACATGTGGAGCTAAAGTTATCGTTAGGGGACACGAACCATGTCAGGGATTTAGGATTGACCATAGCGGGGCCATAATGACGTTATTCTCCTGTAAAGAAGGTTATCCTTCATATGAGTCAGCATACATTAGGATTTCCTCCGATAAATTAAGAAATATTCATAATGCGATTGACTTATCGCAAAATGTTGTAAAATTATAAAGTATGCTCTGTCAGATATAACCCATTAAATTCCAAGAGTAGCTTTGATTTCTTTGCATCTTTTTCTCAACGAAACGGTTGATATGTCGGCAACTTGGCAGATCTCTACTTGCCTGAGAAACTCACTACAATTTTGTGCGGCTAGATAAATAACCGCGCCTGCAAGTGCCCTTGGATTTTTACCTATAGAAATTCTGTTCTGTTGCACTAGAGAATAAATTCTTAAGGCTTCTCGCTTTGTCTTTTCACTCAGGCTCAACCTATTTGCGATGAGAGTAACATAATCTGGCCCATGGAGTACTGGCATCTGCAACGAGAGTTCTCTCAAGATTAGCTTGTAGTGCGACATTACATCCTTACTAGATAAATTGCATACTGTGGCGACGTCTGAAATAGTCTTTGGTGTCGCAGTTTCCCTGCATGCAGCATACAATGCAGCTCCTACTAATCCCAGTGTAGACCTGCCTTTCGCAAGTTTCTTTATGGCAGCTTTTCTATAAATGTATGCGGCGCTTTCCATGACTGCTTGACTTAGATACAATTTGTCTCCAAAATTATTTAAAAACTTAAGAGCCTTTTCCAAGTTTCTAGAGATTGAATCATTTAATTGAGATCTGTTATTCCATGTCCTAAGTCTCTGCATTTTCATTCTTTGCGCAGGCTCTAAAGCCTTACCTCTAGCATCAGTATCACCTATCCCGATCAATGTTGACAGTCCTTTGTGGTGAATAGCCAAAGATTCTGGAGTCCCTACTCTGGATCTGTCATTGTAACCCGATTGAGAAGAATAGTCAAGGGTATGTTCATTATTATAAAATTTATCATTTGCAACACATCCACATGAGCTGCATACAAATTCACTGGAGACCATATCAAAAATTACGTTACCACTTTTGCATTGGCTACAACGTCCCGCGTCATTTTCGTTTAGTTTTCCCTCTGATGGCATTAAAATGTAGCTCCCATCATGGAAGGTTCAAGAGACTTTTTATCCCTAGTTTTTCTAGAATTCAGATATTTCTAATATTATCCTTTATAAATAGAAAAACTCCAATATAGATGCAACATTAGTTAGACAAACCTATTTTGAATCTTTCATTGAATCAGAGTTTAAAGCCTATGGAATGTTCTAGAATGAATGTACTATTATTAAGATACATTATTCTATTGTTTATTGGCAGACGGCGTTATAATAAGCATCATTACTTTTTTATGGCTTACTAATATTCCTATAGCATTTCTATCCATGATACGGTTTTTACGCAACAGAAGTATCTATATTGGAAGGGACGTCTGCAAGGATCTATATGCCCCAAATATAATTTTTCAGATAACTACTCGCTCAGCAACCAAAACGTCAGTAGTAAAAAGGGGAATAGATTCAATAATAAACTCTACACTTAACATAAAATATTCTAGCTATCAGATTTCGATCATTACAGAGGACCCTGAAGATCTGATGACTTTGAAATCTAGTCCGTGCGACATAGTAGTAGTGGATAAACAATTTGCTACATCCGCAATTAAAAAAGCAAGAGCTCTACAATATGCTGTAGAATCTCGTCGTAAGATAGGGAGGAATACGTCAAAATATTGGATCTTTCATATGGATGATGAAAGCTATGTAACAACTCAAACAATACTTTCACTATTGAAATTTATTAGAAATAATACTAAAGCAATCGCATCAGAGGGCCCGATATTCTACCCTTTAAAGTTAGAATCAGCAAACCCTCTTACGGCGATGGCGGAATCTATAAGACCGTTTACATGTTATGATTGTGTATCGCAAATGAGGAAGAAATCTCCTCCACTTCACATGCATGGCAGCAATTTATTAGTCCGATCGGATATTGAAGACGCTATCGGTTGGAATTTTGGACCCACTCTTGCAGAGGACCAAATGTTCGGTTTCAAACTTTTTCAAAAATATGGTCAAAAGTCCATGGGCTGGCACGGAGGCATACTACTTGAACAACCACCACTCAATATGAAAGATCATTTTATGCAGAGAAGAAGGTGGATTCTAGGAAGTTTACAAAATATACATCAACATCAATTTCCACCGATACATAGATTTAAGTTAATGTACAAGTTGGTAAGCTATTCTGTTGGTTTCGCATCAGGGATTATTTCCTTGATCCTTTCTGTTCAAACAAATATTCCGTTGATAATGCCATCATCTCAGTTAATAAGTGAAATTAATAATAGCATAAATACCGATCTTACAATGTCACTTGATAAAATACTGAATACAGTTTATGCCCAATCTATAATACATTCATTAATTAATAGTGTTACTCCGTTAGATTTTGGAATCGGATTCCTTCTACTCTTTTCTTCAGTGGTATGGTTATTTTCTTATCAATTCGGGCTATTTCTAAATTTGAGATATTCAAAAATTAACTGGCCAAAACGAATCATCTTTCATTTGCAAACTCTTGCCTTCTGTCCATTAATTGGGCTTGTAGAGACATTTCCAGCATTCTGTGCATTTATTGAGTACTATGTTAGAAAGCACACAAATACTGCTAAAAAAATTCCAGCTTATGATTTTTATGTTGTTAACAAGTAAAAATGCCGGATAATAAAAAACCATAAGAATCACTTGAAATCAGACATTTCTGATTTGGTTTCGAATGTTTTCATTTTATCCAGAATGTACGAAACATCTACCGTAGATACTTTTTCTATCTCTCTATCAAACCACAATTCAACTTCGTCAGGACTTTTTCTTACCTTTTCCTTAATTTGACGTAGTTCGTTAGCCCTCGTTTGAGACATCTCTTCCAATTTTGGTTTATAGGCAGAGTAAGCAGTTTCAAGGAATTTCTCAAAGAATTTATCAAGCATACCTTTTCTATTCTCATGGACCATATACATCCAGCGTATATTAACTTGAAGTAACCACAAGATTACTATCACTATCATAAGCGTTTCTCGCCACTGTACAATCATGGACGTCCGGATACTGTGTAGTAGCCCGGTTTCAACGATTTTTAATTTATTGTTCCTGTTACATGATGCATATAGTTTAAATTCAATTTGTTAGAAACTCGCTAAACTAGCCTTTGACTATTTAAGCGAAAGTCTAGCCTGTTCACTGAAGATTATTCATAGATTTTGAAAACTCTTATATCTTCGGTTCAATACCGTACTTTTGATAGCATGCCAAAGTCTGGCTTTAAATCTATCACGGTAAGCGAAAATGTCTATAATAGATTCTTTGAAATTTATGAAAAGAATAGAAAAGATTTAGAGTTAAAAGGCATAACAAGTTTTTCTGGATACTTTACGAGTATGATGGAAGAGATGACGATCCGATATGAGGTATTTGCCAAAAATGCACCATTCATGGAAAAAATTGATATTGATCACAATCGTGTCATAGTAAAGGATAATAAACGAAATAGAATCGCGGAAGTATTATTAAAGGATGGCCAACTTCAATGTCTTCTCGATAAAAGACCAGATTGTGTACATGTTGGTTTTGTATATTCATTACCTGATTTATACAGAATACTTAACAACAAAAATATCAGAATATCTCGCTCCCAGTTATACTAGCACATACTGTTAGAATTTCTTCCCGTTAACTCGTCTTGTATATTATGCATTTGTTTTCAAAATTCCTATCTAGACTTGTGTTATTGGTGTCGAAAGATATTTATCAAGACCTTAATTTCCCGTCAAAAAAATTCGTAGTCTATTGTAAGAATTGTGGCTTACATGGTGGAGGAGGTGGGATTCGAACCCACGAACCCCTAAGAGACGGGATCACTCATGATTCCTAACTTGTGAAGAGGGCTTATCTACATTCTTCATATCTTGAGTCCTGCGCGTTTGACCAGGCTTCGCTACTCCTCCTTAGTTGATACACACGCATTGTTATGCGAACCTTATTTCATGGTTACTATTGAGATGTAATAAAGTGATTCTCCAGACGAGTAATTCGACCTTTAAAGTGGCTATTTATAGTACTATCATGCGATTCATCCATTTAAGGACACAATCGTAATCAGAACCTTTATTATAATAATAAGTGGTAAAACTTGTATAAGAAAAATGAAGATTGCTGATCTCAAACCAGGAATGCGAGGGGTAACTGTTGAAGGAAATATAGATAGTGTAACTGAACCAAGAACTGTAAATCTGAGAACAGGAGGTACAGCTCAGGTGGCCGATGCTATGTTAACAGACGAAAGCGGGAGCATTAAACTTTCTTTATGGGACGACCAGATTAACTTAGTAAAACAGGGGGATAGAGTTTCAGTAGAAAATGGTTATACTCAGGCGTTTCGTGGGGATAATAGTTTGAATATAGGAAGATACGGATCATTAAAAAGACTATGATCCCATCCCAAGTTTGTAAAAATAATTTGCTATGATATTAGTTCAATACAGACACAATTCAAAAATACTCTGCTGATAATTCTGCCCCCCACGCTATCAACTAATATATCCCATGTTGGGAGGTTTACCTTGTGTTGTCTGTTGTTGACCCTCGGTAACGCTTGCTGCTCTTCCAGCCATTTGTTGCTCTATAGTCTGAATTAATGTTTCAGTATCTTTTGCCCTTTTTTCTAGACTTGTCATGCTTATCTTGATGTCTACTATCCGGAGCAAAGTTTCCAGAATAGATTTTGAGGCTTTCGCATCAACAACATATCCTGATGTCTCGCCTAAAAGACAAGTACCTTTCATCCCGCGAAGTTTTGCAACACCGATAATAATGCCGTTCATGCCCGTTATACTGCCGCCATCCATCACTGAGACATTCAGTTCTCCCAATGATTTCACAAGACCTCCATCAGTGGCGGTTCCAAAAATCTTTGGTTTATTAACAAATACGCCAGTAATATAAGCTGCTAAGGTAAATACGTGCTGAGTTCCAAACTTAGAAGCAATATCTAAAATTGCCCCTGCAAGAATATACTCGGAATCAGGATTAGTTGGCTGCGAATCTCCTGTTAATAATAGTAGACCCGTATTCTCATTATCGTTCGATGCATTAACACTCACATCTGAGTAAAATATACTGTTTTTCATAAGCTCTGCAGTTCCATCTGTCCTAACCATAACCTGGGGAGGAAACGAAGTAGAATAAATATCAACAAGGTGCTTCGCATGGAGCTCCTCAATTAAATGATCAACTGCCAACTTTCCTACATAGCCGCTTCCCGGGAAACCACAAATCAAGAAAGGAAACTTCAACTGCGGTAATGTTTCTGACGAATAAATTACACTGATTCCAGATGTAGAAGATAGCATATATGTAAAGAAATTTATCGAACATTAGACTTTAAAATGTTGCGAGATTATATAGCTACCGACCTAAAATTTAATATTGTACATGGGCTTGCAACAAATTCAAGATTTTTTCTATAGTACCTTAACTTTTGAAAGGTTCATGTCTCTATATTCAGAGAACAAAAAGACAATATTTGTTGAAACATTATCTTACAATTTAGTCATGAGTACACTGTGGCCTCTGAAGTCTTATAATAGAGATGTTTTGTATTAGAATGCACAGTTATTGTATGACGAAATCCATTTATACTCTGTAATTTGGATATTTTTTAAAGTATTTGGATATTAAAATTGAATTTGATAAATAAGGGTAAGATTGTGGTATGTATTCCAGCTTTTAATGAGTCCAAAACTATTGGGGAAGTTATTAGGAGGGCGAAAAAATATGCGGATGATATTATTGTATATGATGATGGATCTACTGATAATACAACGGAATTAGCAAAGGCTGCTGGGGCTGTCGTATTCAGACATCCTGTCAATAAAGGATATGGTGCAGCAATTAAGGCCCTCTTTCATATAGCAAGAGAAAAAGAGGGTATTAATGTCATAGTTACAATGGATTCAGATGGTCAACATGACCCAGACCAGATACCTACCGTTGTGAAACCAATACAGGATAGTGATAGTGATATAGTAATTGGTTCTAGGTTTTTAAGTTACGGTAATAAAGAAAAGTTACCCTCTTACAGAAGTGTAGGAATCAAAGCTATAACTAAGCTCACTCAGAATGTTTCTTATAGCAATCTTACAGACGCTCAGAGCGGATTCAGAGCCTATAGTAAAAATGCCTTATTAAAAATTAATCTAGTTGAGGAAGGGATGGCTATCTCAACAGAGATCTTGTTAAAGGCCAAGGAGAAAAGTTTACAGATAAAGGAGGTTCCTATAGCAATCAAGTATAATACAGGAAATAGCACATCAACACATAATCCTCTATCTCATGGCATAGGTATATTGTACACAATAATACAATTCATCTCGTTGCGGCATCCTTTGGCATTTTATGCGTTACCAGGTATCGTACTGCTAATAATATCTGGTCTGTATATGGCCAGTGCATTGGATTTGTATTCTAAAACTGAATATATATCTACGAATATGATAATAGTATCAATAGGCACGGCGGCAGTAGGAGTAGTACTTTTATCTACCGGTAGTATATTATATATGCTCCTTACCGTCTTCAAAGGAAAGATATAGTTTAAGATTTTCGAATAACATTCTGAACGATTCGTGCCTGTACTCGCGCCATTAAAGCTCATATGCGCATCAGGATCATCAGGATTACCTATACGTGCCATTGCAATTGAAAATACTCTTGATCAAAATCCATAATCAGAAATTAAGTGTGGGTATGCTACAGTTTATTTTACAGGCTAGATTCTTCAGCAGCATTGCTACCATTCCTCTGTGTGCAAGAAGAACTAAGGGTAGTGCAAAATTCTCGCAATATACAAACAAATGAAAAACCTTATAAGAAGAATAATCTGTCGTCCTAATGTTAATATATAAGCATCCTGAACTAACAAAATGCGACTTAGACACTAAAATGAATCTTTTTAAAATTGCTGCATTATTACCAATAGGACTAACTCGCACAGTCTATTTTACTATTCTTGTGATAATCCTAGTAATGCCTAGTGTTTTACCAAACATATATAAGAATGCCTACGGTGCTTATGTGAAAGCTGAACCCCTCTCGAAGGGTCCAATTATTAATGATCCGAACTTAAAAACAGAGTTAGTAGCTAAAGGACTTAATTTTCCTACTGGCATGGCATTTTTAGGGCCAAATGACATCTTGGTTTTAGAGAAAAATGAAGGTACAGTAAAGAGGGTTATAGATGGTAAGATCATATCAAAACCTCTACTTCATGTAAACGTCGGAAAACAAGTCGAATGGGGGATGTTAGGGATTGCTGTCGAAAAACAAAATGATAATACTTTCGTTTTCTTGCGTTATACTGAATCTGACGATGGAGGCGGAGGCAGCAGCAATCAAAATCCCGAGTCTATGCGTAATCGCATGTATAGATATGAGTTGGTAAATGATAAATTGATAAATCCCACACTCATTCTGGATTTGCCTGCTACTTCTCC
>JBKPEX010000380.1:0-3062 GCA_046728625.1 Thermoproteota archaeon | reverse complement strand
GAGTCAATTATGCTGCACGTACCATTGCATAGATGTTATGTTTTGGATACTATAGTCGACCCCATCAGGTTGGCAAGGAAAGGCTAAATAATAACAAAACAACAGAACCCGTATATATGAAGGGACCTAATCCCACCGAACCCGTTGTGATATCAGTTCTCTAATAGGATTCTATTGTAATCTAAGGGAGAGAAATAAAAAAGAAAATACAACCTCTGCTGAAATAGAGCCAGACGAGCCATACGCTTCATTCCTATTTGGGCTGAGATCAGCCAGAACCAAGGAAAAATGTATAGGAAGGTTACGTATGTTTTTTGATTTCCTAGAGATCACTCCTGATGGAAGTATGGAAGATAGAACCGAAATTGACTCCGATTTGTTTCACCTCCCAGAATGCAAAAATGCTATTAGTTGTATGCACAAAGTCTTGATAAACTTCAGGGTATTGTCTTACTAATTCCATATTTAGTTCCAACACGTTGACATAGTCTGGAGCAAAAGCCAGCAGATTACTATTTTTGTTTCTTTCTACTTTAGTTCAACTAATGTTCTTATGATATTTTGAGGTATCCCGGAAGCTTTACCGATATTTGATATTTGGAAAAACGCACTTGTAGGAGTGATATGAGGATCCAGACCTGATGCTGAATCTGATGCAGGTCTTGGAGAGTCAAATTCCTGTGCTATGAGTTGTGAACCAACAGCTTTTCCATTGAGAGTAACTATACTACCATTTGATTGGAATGGAAATTGAGACTAGTTTCAGATTTTACCCCTCGTCTTTTTCTTTCTAATCCAAATGCATTACTATTAGAATGCAAGTCTATGTATGCCATTATATTCTAAATCCCAATTCTCTTAAATTTGCATTAACTTTGATTTCAACTTCTCTTCTATAATCATAAACACTGTCCACAAAAAATTATAAAACTCCTACTCGATGATTGTCTATCAGCGAAAAAGTATTTCCGTAAAGAAAGATCTTGGCCGCTTCAGATATAAAGTCATGTGGAAATCCTAATTGTATCTTGCTTTTCTCATCCAATCTCTTTAGTTGGTCTTGAGTTAGTTCAAAATCCAGACAACCTAGATTGTCATTAATTTGAGTTACGGTTCTAGCCCCTATGATGGGTATTACAACTCCTTTGCTCCCGTCTGTCTGGTGATATTGTTGTTGTCTTATCCAGTTCAAGGCTATTTGAGAGGGTGTCCTGTTGATTTCCTTAGCTATAACTTGCACTTCAGTTGCAATGAAAATATTTCTCTCATTTACAAATGAAGCACCCATAGGGTTATTAGCACTGTACCTCTTTTGCTCGTTAGCGTTTTCTTGTGTGCTGTTACTATACTTTCCTGAAAGAACTCCTCCAGCTAAAGGAGACCATGCAGTCACACCAATATCTAATGCACGAGCCATGGGCAACAAATCTCTTTCAGCAGATCTTTCAATCAAGTTGTACATTATCTGAATACCTACAAAAGGTGTCCAACCATGAAGCTTTGCAATAGCATTTGCATATGACACAACCCAAGCGGGGGCATCTGATATTCCTATATAAAGAATTTTTCCTGACCTTACCATATCATCTAAAGCCCTTATGAATTCTTCAATTGGAGTCATTGGATCCCATACGTGAATCCAAAGAAGATCTATATAGCTAGTGTTCAACCGCTTAAGGCTTGCGTCAACAGAGTGAACTAGATTTTTGCGATGGTTTCCACTTGCATTAGGATCATCTGGATTTGTAGTTAGTGTGTACTTTGTTGCTAAAACAAATTTCTCTCGTTCAGAGGAAATGAATTCGCCAATGTACTTCTCACTAGTTCCCTTTTGGTATACGTTTGCAGTATCGATAAAGTTGCCACCTTTACTAACAAATATATCAAATATTTTCCTAGCTTCTTCTTTAGAAGCACCAGGCAGCATAGAACCCCAATCCTCTCCAAATGTCATACCACCTAGGCATAGCTCAGAGACTCGTAGTCCACTTTTCCCAAGAAGTTTGTATCTCATGTACAACAATAATTGCTAAACTCTTTCTTTATAAAAGATAACGTTTACAAATTATACAAATCGTATTGTATAAATTATTCTCCAATTGTGTCAAGCAAACTGAATAGCTAAAGAGATCAAAGCTCAAAGTGTACCTTAACGTTAAAGTAAATCAAATTAATGACCCCTTAAAGAAGCAAGTACATTGCGTAATTATGTTAAAATGCTATTTCGATTGCGAACCTTCTATTCTTTCTCTTTCCAAATAACCTACAAACTTGTTGCTGTACAGTACTTCATCAAGATTATGCAAAAAATATGAAGCTTTCCGTGATGGATGAACATGATTGCTGCTGCTATGGAATTAGTTTTAGGGAAAAGTAAAGAAAAAGAAAACGAGTGAACTTTAGTTATGCTCCATAGATATGTGTGTGTATGTTGAGGATTTTTTATCTTTTCAATGCAGTAACTAATCTATCAATATCTACTTCGTTATTATAACAGTGTCAAGAAACTCTAATACCTTTTCTTCTTGCTGAGACAATTATTCTCTCCGCCTTTTCAACTCTGTAACATTCCGGACAGTTTTTTTCCTCTTATTTGGTTTGAAGACACCCTATTCATGAGTAATCCCATGGAAAAAATATAGAGTGGTATGTAGTTTATTCCGTTAGAACTCTGCTATTTACCTAATGACTGTTCTGCAGCTTGTGCGTGCATCTTTGCGCCGTCGGTATCTCCACTTTGTAAAGACTTCATTGCTTCATCTAGATGCATCTTCGCTGCACCGCCTTGTAGGCTTTGGTCGGCCGCTCCCAGATGCGTCTTTGCGCCGTCGGTATCTCCACTTTGTAAAGACTTCATTGCTTCATCTAGATGCATCTTCGCTGCTGCTTCGCCACCAGATGATGTTGTCATGTTAGTGGTCGTTTGGTTGCTTGACTGATTTGCTGTAAGGCCTGCCATTGCAGTAGTAGGGCTAATCAAGATGATGACGATGGCCCCAATTATTGTAGCGGCACCGACATACAACTGAGGCATTCTAAGATTTGTGTTCATTACTGTGCAC
>JBKPEX010000193.1:0-3544 GCA_046728625.1 Thermoproteota archaeon | reverse complement strand
AACTATTCTACTGCCTAATGAATATTTTTATATCTAAATTATCCCTGAGTTTTAGTCCAATATATAATATGTCCAGACTACACGAACGATAAAAATTCGAGTCTATTAACATTATAGGTTTACAAAATATAGCGATTCTTTTAAAGAATGCAGACCAGTTGAAAAAAGACAGAATTAGAATCAATATTAATATTAAATATTTGGTAAGGAAGAGGCATATAGACACTCTCGCGTGAAGCCTCTATTTACTGGTACGAATAACATTTACAATAATAATGAATTCTGTGCCATGTACCAACAAAAAGTACATGATGAATAGCGGTAGAATTGAATGCCTCTTATCTAAACAAAAAAATGTTGCAGTTCAAATTTTATTTTGAAAACATATAGGTAGATATAAAATAAAGTTCTAAACAAAAGCAGTCTCATCCAAGAGCTGATTTTACCTTACAAAGGAATTGTTTCCTTTCTATCGGCTTTCTTACAATATCTCCAAGCTTTATGCCTGGTAATATACTTACCATTTCCTCAGCTGCATCAAGAGCAGAAACAAACAAAATTTTGACATTGGGATTTATTGCTTTTATTCTATAGTAAAGCTGAAGACCATTAAGCCCAGGCATCCTTATATCCATGATTACCAAATCGCAATAGGAATGATGGTCTGCTTGTGCAAAGTTTTTTAGTGCTTCTTGTGGATCTGAAAACGCATCTACATTGTAGCCCTCATCAGATAAGAATACCTTGTAGGTTAACAAAGCGTCTAATTCATCATCTACTATCATGACTTTTGTAGGAGAATGATTAATCTGTTGTTCTCCTTTTTCCTTTACGGATTGCTGCTGGCTATGAGACCGATATGCTTCATAATTTATAGATGAATTTAATTCCTTATCCACTTGAGGAGCGACAGGAGGAGCGCCAATATTACTAATATTACTAAAATATTTATTATCATGCTGTTCCTTAGAAACATACAGCTTAGGTTTTTGTAATTCCGGAATTTGACTAGGCAAATCTATACTAACGTCCTTTGCTTCTCCAGATACGGAATAGACAGAGTACTGATACTTGAAATTAGGAGAAATTGAATATTCTCCTATTCTTTTAAAGCTGTATTGGCCAGTATACGATTGTGATGATGAGTAGGTAGTGCCAAACCTTTTAACAATACAGTACAAGTCACTTCCAATTACCATGCTATCTGGAGGCGCCATTGAATTTATCTTTGCACAAACATTCATGGTAGAACCAAATAGATCCACGTTCTCTGGAGAAGATTTGGATCTGGCTACCTCTGTTCTGCCATAGTCAGCACTGATCTTGTAGTGTAGTGGTGGCAATTGCTCTTCATTGAGTTTCGCATTGATAACGGCTTTTGCTGCAACCGAGGTAATACCACATTCTATAACGTCCCTAAAAGCAGAAAGATTATTTGAAGGAAGAGACGTATTTGGAAAAAAGTATATCAAACCAGTCCCGGTATTCTTAATTATCTTTGCACGAAAGTTTCTTGCTATTGCTGCCATTGTGTTAATAAATATCGAATAATATCTTCTGATTTTATCAGGTTCCTTCATTCTATATGTATTTTCAATAGCGTCTAACATGTTAACAAAACATATACAGTAGCTTTGTGATGTAATAGAGAACGATATTTCTTCGCTTTCCCGTCGTTCTTCTAATACCAAGGTGATAGAAAACAATGTAACGTGTTATCTATTAAACTTTGGTATGTGTTCTCTTTTATTTTTCAAAGTTAATTATGATTGTTTCTAAGTCATTCTATTTTGTCTAGCGAGGATAATAACGATAGTTCATATGACAAAACAGATCGAATACTATCGTACATACCACAAGGGTAACGATATTTGTAAATTCCCTATCTCTATTTATAGTAATAATAGCTTTCCTTCTATTCTATCTAATGCACTATTAATCTGTTTGATGGTAAGTAGTGAAGATTCACCTATCTGGTCTGATCTTAAAAGAAGAGAGTCTATTCCTTTTAGGATTTCAATTTTCTTTTTTTTGTTTAATTCACTTTTGCAATCTTCAATTAGCTTCAATATCGTACTCAACGAATATTCCTCTTTTATCATAAATTATTCTGGCCTAACATTTGGATGATTAATACAGTTAACATAAATCAAGATTAGTAAAATCTTATTATGATTTTTCAAGATCGTTCTTGATAATTAACAAATGATACAGAACAAGGAAGTGAAAGATGTGGGGTATTGATTATTCAGATTATCATAATTATAGCGTCGATATTAAAACCTAATATCGATTATGCCAGCTGATGTGTATAGCGGAGGTTCATGAGAAGTAGTAGCAGCAACAATGATACCAATACTGAAAAGACTAAGATATTATGGAGCATAGAACATGTAGCTGCCAATAAGCTAATGAAATTTATTCCAAATTCATAGATAGTATGCAATAATTGTGTATACCACAAAATACTCAGGAGTAACCTATTACGAAGCGATAGGATTGTGAATTATTCAATTCAATTACTAGACCTAATGTTTTATCCTATATTGCAATTTTTTTCATAACCCAATTGTTAAATTATGATTATGCATGTGGATTATGTATATTCCAAGAAATCCTAAAACGCCACCAAGAATAGCAAGAAAGATATTTTGAGGCAGGTTACTCACTATTCCTAATTCTTTCAGTATTGTTTGAAGTAATACTGTTATAAGAATGCTAGAAGACCCTATAGTTGCTGTAATAGACGCTCCTACTCTGCTTAAACCAGTTAAATAACACAGGGATCCAAAAAAGGGAAGTAATGAAAAGAGAATTAATATTATGATGATGTTTATCGAAGGCTCCTGCTGCCAAGATGTAAAAGATTCTATACCTGAAGATATGTCAAAAGGTGTATACAAAAATCCAAGCATAATGCCAACCAATATTAATCCAGAAATAAACATAGAAGCTCCTGATATCTCTATAGATGAATGCAATGAAACAAGCTTGGTTAAAAAAAGAACACCAATAGCAAATCCAAAGGCCGAAACAATAGCTTCTATATTACCAACAGTAGTTATGGTTAATCTCGATAGCGAATTTATTTCTGTGTTGGTGCTGCTATTATCAAGGAGCAGGTCATCAGCGGTACCACCACCACCACCACCGCTTGCTAAAGCCATCAAGAATCCTATTAATGCTAGGATAATACCAATAATCTGAATTCTGTATAATTTCTCGCTTAAGAAGATTCGTGCGAAAACAACTACAATTACGATTTCAAGAGGACCAGCAATAAGTACTTCCTTTGAAGCGCCTATTCTGCTAATGGCATCATACCATGTAAATATCCCAATTGCCAGCAAAAAACTAGCCAATGTAAGATTCTTCCACGTTTTTGAGAATAACGTTAGTATCCGTTTCTTTTTTATAAAAAACGCTACAGCAAGGAGCATCATACCTGCCAACGTTATGCTTATGGAAGAAAGAATAATTGAAGAGATTTCTTGAAATGTAGCAGTTAAAAATTCAATCAGAATTGACTCTACAGAGATTGTTA
>JBKPEX010000291.1:0-7125 GCA_046728625.1 Thermoproteota archaeon | reverse complement strand
GCTATATGGCTGCAGGTATAACTCTGGTTATACTGATCCCTACTACTATGATAGGCATAATTGGGCATACTCTGGAGCCCAACATAACCGATGCATTTACACTCTACCCAATCATGGCTATAAAGCATGTTCCGGAGGTCATAGGTATTCTGATGTTAGTGAGCACTGTGAGCTGTGGAATGTCTACTGCGAACGGAGGGACTTTGGCTATTGCTAGCGTACTCTCCAGAAATATATTGCAACGTAATATTCTTAGAAAACTTAAGGGAAAAGGACGTGGCATGACTGATAGACAGCTGTTGATAGCAACAAGGCTATTAGTAATTCCAATGTTCTTCACTGCATTCGCGCTTGGTGCCCTAGTTCCTAGACCAGGTATCTATTTGGTCTTGGCATTTGATATTGTGTTAGCGGGATGCTTTGTACCGTTAGTTTTAGGTACGTATTGGAAAAAATCAACAGCAGCAGGAGCAGTAGCGTCAATAGCAGTGGGCTCTACATTAAGGCTCATATTGTACTTCATCATATCTACCGCCCCACCTACCAGTCCTTACTTCGCATACGCAGGTTTGGATACAATGATCCCTCCAATCGTGTCTTTGATAGTATTTGTATCTGTTAGTCTAGCGACACAAAAAAGAACTCCCCCTAGACCTGACGTATTGTATTTGATACCCTCCGATGATGACGTGGTAAGTGGCGCTGATGTATCGGAGTGGGTAAAGCCCATTGATGTGAGGCAAGCCAAAAGTAAAGGTGGTTAGATTATATCTAGTCATGATAACATATTGAATGAAAATGGAAAGTAAGGGTGGCACTACACAATTACGGACAGAGAAGATCCTTATCGCGATAGATAGGTCTCCATATAAGGATAAGGTTGTGCTTTATGGAGCTACTTTGGCAAAAGCGCTGCAAGCCAGACTGATAGCGATTCATGTAATTGAAACGTCTCCTCCCAGTGGACTCGAAGATTTCGTTTTGAGGAATTATGAAAATTCCCAAAGAAAAGAAGCTGAAAATTTACTCAATGAAACCAAGGAATCAGGCAAGGCTATTGGCCTAGAGATAGATACTGAAATAGTAGTTAAGTCGCGTTCTATAGCCGATGCAATAATTGACTACGCTAAAAATAAGAATGTGGACCTAATTTTGGTAGGTACAATAGGTATGACTGGACTTCAAAAATATCTTTTGGGAAGCGTGGCCGATAAAATTGTTACACATGCACACTGTCCTGTCTTGGCGGTCAGATAGTACTCATTTAATTAGCGTGTTTTTCTCTATATGATAAGTATTTTGTTAAAAATAATTAAACACACCAGTTCTCCTGAAATTTGTACCCAATAGGGCAACGCAACCATTGGTTTAATAACTTTAATTTATATCAAAAATTGAAAAATGAGTATGAGAGGAAGTATAACGTCAATGGCTTTATGCAAGTTGCAAGTAGTTTTATGATGAATGCAGTCGACTCAGTGAACAGGTCAAGAAAGCACTCTCTTTGACAACAAAATCAGAGTTTACGGCTTCGTAGTGTAATGATAAAGATCCAGATGAATTAAGATAACTAAAAAATTTTTATTATGCAGACAGATTGAGGACATTTGATTGGAAAAATGAATTCTGCAGATGGTAAGGTTATTGATAAATATGCCTAGTTACAGTAGATTTAAAAAATATATACTTTATTTTTTCGTTATCATCTAAACATTTGACTCCAGAAGATAAGATCATTTCTATTTTACACAAATCTCCTGCTGATCAATATTCTATCTATAGAAAGTTAAATGATGTTAAAATGTCAGAAATACTAAGCGCAATTGTCAAACTTGAAAAGGACAAGAAAATCTATGTCATAGACCATCGCAGAAGTGAAAGGACCGGTCTTAGTGTTCCAATTTATTCAATATGGACTGATTCCCAGATAAGGAGTAGATTAAATATTGACAGTTTGCTTGCAGGTGTTCGCACTGAAAGATTGATAGAATATCCCTTCCTTGAGAGAAATCTAATTTCGACAAATCATCGAGCGACGATTCTTGATATCGGCTCTGCTCAATCCTCTCTTTCCAAAACAGTTGCCGAATTTGGGAAGGCTATGTGGCGTGTGGTAGGTATTGATATTAATCGATTACACGATATCGAAGGCATATCTTTTTTTACATTCTATAGGATGGATTCTAGAAAACTAGGCTTTTGTGATGAGGTATTTGACCAAGTGATATGCATAAGTACTGTTGAACATATCGGGGTTCTATCAGAAGCCTATGGCATACATGACGAAGACGACCAAGGAGATACAAAAATGATTTCAGAGATTCATCGCGTACTAAAAAAAGATGGCACGCTTATTCTAACTTTGCCATACGGCAAGACTAGGCAAAAGAGAGAATACCGTATTTACGATCAGACCTCGCTTGCAAGTTTAATATCTGAATTTTCCGTAGTTAAAAAAGAGTTTTATCAATACGATAATGGTATATGGAAAACATGCGCCTCTGAATCTGAGGCTAAGAAGATGGCAAATCTAGATGTAATTCCATCATCCCTACATAGTACTACATGTGTGTGTCTATTGCTAAAAAAATGAAAGATTGATAGCTAATTGTAATTTTATGTTATAAAAAGTATTATTTTAACATGGATTAAAGCATTGTTATAGTACGAGAAAATTCTGGACATCCTATAAGAGAATTCGCATTTATTACAGAGAGATATCACACCTGGAGATATGTCATCATAGAATTCTTGTTATCTGAACTAGCATTTCTATAACGAATCTGAGATGTCAATATAATCTCAACTAAATAGTCAATAATTGAATGTCTGTAACCCATTTTTAAATCATATCCTCGGCTTCATAGAGTGGTATGTCACCTCAGAGGAGTAAGGCATAAAATGTAAACTTGAAATCCATGATGTTGACGCAAGCGTGAAAGCAATGGAGAAAGAAGCGTACACACATCTTGTATCTCTTTTGAGCGATGGCCTATCGAAAAATTGTATCCTTTACGAAACCTATCATTGAAGGTTGTGATAACCAAATTTTTAGGCATTATTTTTTAATCTATATTTCTTGTTCAAAATCTTCAAAGCCTCTAGCTTTAGAACTTTCATGCATACGCATCATTATATTATTATCAAATTGCTTCTTGGTTATAATTCCCTTCTCAGACAACAAATCTATCAATGTATCAAGCTTCATAGTCAACTCTTCTAGCTGACCAAAGTCTTTTCCTTTGATTGGATTACTTTTTGTGGGATCTTGTTTTGATGGAGTATTGGTTTTGTCTTTTTTTACACTATAGTTTCTCAAGTAGGATAAAGCAATATAATATACAATTAAATCTATATAGATGTTTTAACCGTCTAGGATGATTTTGTAACTACTGATAGCCAACATCTCTGGATGATAAAGATCGGTGTATCGGAACCAAGTTTAGCAACCAATTCAATTGCTAATCGTTCCATATTAATTATAGTATGGAGAATACTTCACTACCTATCAGGGGAATCCACCGTAAGTATATAGAGGAGGCCTGCAGGATACATAGAAAATGAGCAAGAATAGTTCCATTGGTGAGGATGGAAATGAGGATGAGAATGTACTCGTTAAACTAAGAAGGGGATTTCAGCATAATAAAGAAATCATACAACAGCGACGAACAGAATTTAAATCCATTGCTAGTTCAGAACCAGACCAGCTCAAAAGGTCAATAGCTGATAATTTTGCACTTTATGCTGAATTGTTAGAGGACTTGTATACGAATGTGGATACACTGTGGGTGGCTGCTGCTGCAGTAAAAAGCCAGTTAGACGTCATAAAAGACATTGTGATTCAACTTCCAGGCGTGGGAGATAATCCTATTAAGATAAATGACATCAAAGCTGTTTTCGAGGAGCCTTCAGACTCTGCGTAATTATAAAGTGCTATTGCGATTCACTAAACATGATGGTGGAGGTTTACCATGAACTTTCCATCCAAGGGTTCACATAATACTGTGAGAATCCAATACAGTTAGCGGCGTAGGAATTTGAGTAAGAGTAGTATTATTTACAACTCTAGGAACAGGTGTTACAACCCGTATTGTGGAGGGTGGAGGCAAATGGGGGTGAGGATGATAATAATTTTGTTGCTTCATCTAGATTGTCATTTACTTTATCAACTAATTGCTGAATATTTTTTATCGGTAATCTATCTTTTATAGCTTGGTCCTAACTGCTCCCTGAGTAATTTCTCTGTATTCTCCTTCAATATTTTATCGTGTTTTTCTAATGGTGCTTCAATAGACTCGAAATTATCTAAATAGGCCTTAGCGGCCAATTCTTGAGCTCCAGTAAAGTTCTGTTTTTTTGTATTCTTTTATAATTTGATTTGATAATGTCTGAACATCAAAGATTATTTTTCATCATTCCTCCTTTCCTTAATACTTAGGTTGCCCTAATAGGGGTCTATATTTATAATTGTTATTGGTAGAGAATCTAAAATGAATAATAATAAATTTATCTTACACTTAAACTTCGAAAAGTAGAAAAAGATTCTCTATCGGGAGTCCAATTTTCAATGAAAGCTTACTAAAAGGTTTATTGGTAGGTTATTCCTTTAATTTTTATTAATCAACTATCAGAGTGTTCTACTCCAAAAGAAAGCTTCACTGATGTCCGATATTCTGTAATTCTGCCATCATTAGGATCTACCTTTGCAGTCATATCTTTTACTTCTATTCCGTGTATCCCGTGTATCGTCTTTTTAGCCTCATTTACCGCAACTTGTACTGCATCTTCCCAACCCTTATTCGAGCTACCAACTATTTCTACTATTTTAGCGACACTAGTCATAGCGAGTATGTCTGTAATGATCTCCTATATATAAGATTATAAAATTTATTGTATTGCATGCAATATCATTCTTTCTGGTTAGATATCTTGATTTTATACACGATAGAGTACTAGCAGGTCACAGTTATGATTTCAAAGAAACAATATACAAATCATGATATTACATTTGAATCTACTACAGGGATCTTCAAGAATCGATTTTTTAAACCATGAAGATAAATAAATGGAAACTAATGATACATACATTGCCTGAAACTAATAAAACATTTTCGAAGATACTCCTAGCTATAGAAGAATCAAGGACATCAACCTCCTCTGCTAGAGCTATAGATTATGCGATAAAAGTCGCTAGAGATTATGATGCCCAATTAATTATCCTTCATGTCATCAGATCGGCGAATACTAATTTGCAGAATATGAGTCTTCCAAGCTACGTAATTGAAATGAAAAAGCGGACACAATCCTCACTTATTAAAATAACAGAAAAAATACACGAAGAAAGCAATAAGCAAAATGTCTTAAGAATGAAAACAGATATTGTTGCTTCTAGCCGAATTGCTGATGCTATCGTGAATTATGCTAAAGACAAACACATGGATTTAATTGTTGTTGGAAGTAGAGGTAGATCAAAAATCAAAAGTATGTTGCTTGGCAGTGTTGCATCGGATGTTGTGAGATATGCTCATTGTCCTGTCTTAACCGTAAAGTAAAGTCCAACCTGATATTAATAGTACCATAACAAACCTGATTTACAGATGTCATTTTGAGTGTAATGAAAGATAAGGACAGTTGAAAGATATACTTAGTTGTTTTATGGCATTCAATGTCACAATCTGACTTGCCTTCCTTAAATAACATACCGTAGAGTAGCTGCTATGGTATCTACTGATATCAATCAGGATAATGCTAAAGTAGAAGAATCTGTGATAGCCAAGTCAACAGGAGGACAAGAAGAAAAAGACAAAGTGTCAAAAGATGCTGGGCTGTATGGTGTGCTTGAATCACGCAAAAAAATGACAAAGGAAGAGGCAAGATACACAGAACAACATGAAAAAGATACCGCGAATGAAAATGAAAGATCAGCTCAAGCCAAACAAAATACATGTGTTAAATGCAAGTTTAACTTACCTGAAGAGCACAAGTGTCACATTGTGGAAGGATTTATTAGTAATGAGAGGGGGATTTCAAAATTCTTTTCTCCAAAGGGTGATGGAATGTTACCCGGTGATATCGTGTGGGACTTTATAAAAAAAACAGGAAGAAAACTAGAATATGAGGAGGGTGATCCTATTGACAATGGTGCAGAAGGATTTCAATGCAGGGATTGTAAGTATTATATGTATTCAGATAGATGCCTATTACTAAAAGGACGCTTTTTGCCAGAAATGAGTTGCGCTTTTGTTGTGAAAATTGGTAACGGAGTAGAAATTTAATTCTACGCAGACAAATCAAGACCAATAAATACATGAGGTAAGCCATCGATAGAATGAGAACACCAAAACTTGTAGACTGTTTCTATCCTATGCATTGCTAGCAGCTGACTGCTAGGAGAATATAGGCCACACTCTGTGATTGAAATCTTTTTGATGTGCAGAAACGATATTTACGATAATTGCAAAAGGAAAAATTATGGTTGCTTCTGAGAAAGGTGGGCTATAGCAATATGCTAATTTTTCTCCTTCCACTATCTCATCTCTTACTCTTGCCTAACAAGCTGAATAATAACTACGATAATCTTGAATTATTAAGCCCAAATCCACAATTACTAGTATTACAAAAAGCAATATTTTCGCCCTCCGGGATAAGACGCAGCTAAGAACCCAAAATTGGCATATACAAAAAGAAGCTGATTTTGATATATCTAATAGAGCAAGTTCAGAGGTTCAAAGATATTGTATAAAATATAGATGTTACAATGTTGAATCATGAACTCAAATATTCTATATGGTGACATGTCAGTATGTCATGAGCGAATATGAGGGTATGCGATGTGCTGATGTAGTGGCCGAGGCACTTATTGATTGGGAAATAGATACCATCTTTGGATTGCCGGGTGATGGAATTAATGGGTTTATGGAAGCATTAAGGACACGACAAGACAAAATAAAATTTGTACTTGCTAGGCATGAAGAATCAGCGGCGTTTATGGCATCTGCATATTCAAAATATACAGGAAAACTAGGAGCCTGTGTTGCTACCTCCGGACCAGGCGCAATACATTTGCTGAATGGATTGTATGATGCTAAAGCTGACAACATACCTATAATTGCCATTACAGGAAGC